>CAYLTH010000153.1:0-6262 GCA_964386485.1 uncultured Bacteroidales bacterium
TTTATTTTAGTATACATGAATATTATTGCGGATTTTCGGCAATCCATTCCTTTTTAGTTTTCATATTGTTAATGCTCTCCACAATGGCAGGCATGGGTTTTGGATCGGATGAATTGTTATCCCGCACAACCGGATAATAAAGCTGTAGGGTCTTTTTATTCATGGCTTTCGCTGGTTTTGGGATCTCTGCAATTTTTACTACTACAACAGGTTTCCCGGTAAGATTGTGTATTTCAGCCGTATCAGGACCTGTGGTATAACGAACACCCCGAAACCGGTCTGTTTTAAAATCGGATATCCCGATAGAATTATTGATAATAGATACATTTGCATTATTGTTGATTTTCCGTTTTGCAATGTTTGCACTCCCCAGGTACTTTCCGCGCACATAGGTATAACGATTCTGACGTTCAACATACCCACTGTGGTAAGCTTCGCGTGTTCCGGTTTCAGGCCCGAGTGGTGCCCATCCATAAAAATCACCCGATTTACGCCAGCTTACCCAGCCCGGACTCCATTGATTATCAGGTACCCACATCGGTCCGTAAATAGCATCGGTATACCAACGACCATAATGAAATGGTGCCCATCCCCAGGGATAAGTAGAAACCCAGGTCCATCCCAGTTCAGAATACACCCAGGTGCCTTTGGTCGAATAGGGAATAAATCCGGATTCAACACGGGGTAACCAGACATATCCATAATCCGGATTTAATATCCATGTACCATACTTACTTAATTCATCATAAAAAATCTGATAGCTTTCAGTTTTCTCCTGTGCAGTCAGTTTAATTGAAGAAAAACAGAATCCTGCTGTAACGACAAGAAACAACAAAATGATTTTCAATTTTTTCATTGGTTTAATATTTAGGGTGAATAATTTTCACGATGCAAAGATGCAGGTCAATAAAAAAAAATGCATTACACAATTCTCCAAAAGAATTACACTTTTTACACTCTGAACAGGGTAAAAAAATATCGACTGTAAATTGTGTAAGAAATAACAAAAGTTATGTAAGGGAAATTCGGTTAGCGAGAAGTAAATTTGTATTGAATTCCGGACGAATTGTAAATGAACACAGCTATCATCGTATTAGACGACATATGAAATGGAGATAAAAAGCAAAGCAAAGAACATGAAAGGTTTTGCAAAAAAACAAACTGTAAAACTGAGTGAAACAACCCTTGCAAAAACAGCAGAGGCCAATTCATTTATAATAAACATTGCCGATGTAAGTCTTTTTATTATCCGCATAATCAAAGAAACATTTTCCGGTCATTTTGAATGGAGAGAATTTTTTCATCAATGTTTTAAAACCGGATATAAAACCCTGCCTTTGATTTCGGTTACCGGAGCCATTATGGGAATGGTTTTAACCATTCAGACCCGCCCGACGCTGGTTGAATTTGGTGCTGAAACAATGCTTCCGGGTATGGTAGCTGTATCATTAATACGGGAAATGGGACCGGTAATCACGGCCCTGATCTGTGCCGGAAAAATTGGTTCGGGCATGGGTGCTGAGCTGGGTTCAATGCGGGTTAGCGAACAAATCGATGCGATGGAGGTTTCATCAACAAATCCGATGCGATATCTTGTAGTTACCCGTGTTCTGGCTGCTACGCTCATGGTACCTGTCTTAATTTTGTATGCAGATGCCCTTGGAATTGCCGGCAGCTGGGCCGGAGCCAATATTAAAGGAAATGTGGGATTTGTATTGTTCTTCTCACAGGCATTCAGCCATGTTGACTATCTGGATTTCTTTCCGGCATTTATCAAATCCTTCTTTTTTGGCGCAGTGATCGGTCTGGTTGGCTGCTATAAAGGGTATAATGCAGGCCGGGGAACAGAAAGTGTGGGTATTGCAGCCAATTCGGCTGTGGTTCTGGCATCCCTTCTCGTGATTATAGTAGATATGCTGGCTGTACAAATAACGGATATGCTTACAATATGAAAACAAAAACAGCAGCCCCGGTTATTCAGATCGAACATTTAAAAAAAGCGTTCGGCCAGCAGGCTGTCCTGACCGACATCAACCTGGAACTGCATGCGGGTGAAAATCTGGTCGTTTTGGGGAAATCGGGCAGTGGCAAATCCGTATTAATTAAATGTATTATTGGTCTTTTGCAATTTGATGGAGGCTCCATTCTGGTAAACGAACGGAATGTGGGGAGTTTATCCCGGCAAGAGTGGAGTGAACTACGCCAGGAAACGGGTTTTCTTTTCCAAAGCGGGGCACTCTATGATTCGATGACTGTTGAAGAGAATCTGGAATTCCCCTTGCGCCGCATGGAAAAACACCTGAATAATGATCAGATCAAAACAAAAATCATAGAAGCATTGGAGGAAGTAGGACTTGCCGACGCTCTGAATAAAATGCCTTCACAACTCTCGGGTGGAATGCGCAAACGCATCAGTCTGGCCCGCACCATCGTTGTTGAACCAAAAATCATGCTGTATGATGAGCCGACAACCGGACTGGATCCGCAAACATCCGGAGAAATCAGTGAACTTATCCTGAGGTTTCAGAAAAAATTCGGGACTTCCTCAATTATTATCACGCATGACATCAATTGTGCACGCAAAACGGCAAACCGGATTATAATGCTGAATGAAGGAGCCGTATATCTCGAGGGTTCTGTTAAAGACTTTGAAAAATCAACGGACCCGCTCATCAACTCCTTTTTTATCTAAATCCCTTTTAATATGGAAACACATTCTCAAAAATTCAAAATACGTCTCGGACTTTTTGTAGCCATTGGTCTGGGTCTGTTCATACTTGCGGTATTTGTCATTGGCAAACAGAAGAACCTGTTCGACCCGGTTTACACTTTGAGTTCCACTTTTTACAATGTCAGCGGGTTACAGATTGGAAACAACGTTCGCTTTTCCGGCATAAATGTTGGTACTGTTGATAATATTCGTATCATTAATGATTCAACGGTTAAAGTAGATATGCTGGTTAAAAAAAGTGTCATGCCGTTTATTAAAACCGATTCAGAAGTTGCCATTGGTTCGGAAGGACTGATTGGTGACAGGCTGCTGATGATTACCCAGGGAAGTACTGACGCAAAAACCGCCCATAATGGCAGCGTGCTTGTCTCTGTAGAGCCCGTCGAAACGGATGCTATCATTTCAAGTTTGCAGATTACAGCCGGAAATGCCGAAATCATCACTGAAGAACTTGCCGAAATCATGATTAAAATCAATAGCGGGCGCGGAACGTTGGGGCGCCTGATCCAGGACTCAGCCATTGCCAATAATTTCAACAAAATTATGTCGAACCTCAGAAGTAGTTCAAAAGGACTGGATGAAAACATGGAAGCGGCCAAGCATAACATTTTACTCAGAGGATACTTTAACAGAAAAGAAAAAGCTGCAGAAAAGAAGAAGGAAAAGGCTGCAGAGAAAATACGGGATTCAAAAACAAAATAAAAGCACGAATGCGATCAAAAAGCTTCACCATAGGGTTCCTTTTTCTCCTTGCATCTCTGCCGGTGTTTGCTCAAGATCCCGAGCCTGAAACAGATTCGCTTAAACTATATAAAAGCATTGAAACCTACTCACACCGAAGTAAATTTAACAAGTTTATTTATCGCCATATATTCAAATCCACCGCACCAGCTCCTAAAAAGGCAATTCGAAAACGGGTAAAGAAAAAAGATATCCCCAAACCCTATGCTGCATTTGAAGACAAAATCATCCGTTCAATTCAAATTGTATCACTTGACCCCTTTGCTTTTTCCATTGCCGATACAGCTGCCCGTCCTCACACCTTTCTTCCGAAAGCCGGCAACCGACTGCACATCAAATCACATTCCATTACCCTCCGCAACCTGCTCCTGATCCGGGAAAACAAGGCTTTTGACTCACTGCTGGTAAAGGAGTCGGAGCGGTTAATCCGCAGTCAGAATTTTGTCAGGGATGTTTCTTTTACTGTTGTTTTCACGTCGAAAAAGAAGGATTCTGTTGATATCCTGATCCGGGAACTCGACAAATGGAGCATTGGTTTAAAGGCATCAGCTTCTACTTCCAGGGCAGCCTTTCAATTAACCGAGCAAAACTTTATCGGACTTGGGCATGAATTTAAAAATTCATTGAACTGGTATCATACCCGTGGAGAAAATGCTACAAAAAGCCAATATTTTATACCCAATATCCGAAACACCTACATTAATTCAAATCTGCTCTACAGCAGGGATGAGTTAGGCAATTACATACGGTCGGCTGCAGTTGAACGCCCGTTTTTCTCGTCATTTGCCCGATGGGCAGCCGGAATAAACCTGACCCAACAACTTACTCAAAGCCCCTATAAAACAGAAGTTGGTCTTATCCCGAATCAACGATTTAAGTTGAATACCCGGGATTTCTGGGCAGGTCACTCGATGAAGCTTTACAAAGGCCGGACAGAGTATAGCCGGACCACGAATCTGATAACAGCCCTGCGGTTTATCCATACATCTTTTGCCGAAAGTCCGCCGCCGGAATATGATACCCTCGGACTATACTCAAAATCAACGTATTACCTGGTCAGCTTTGGATTATCAACCCGAAAATACATTCAGGACAAATACATTTTCAAATATGGTGTCAAGGAGGATATCCCGATCGGTCAGGTTTACAATCTCACGCTGGGTCTGAAAGATAAAAACGGGGTCACCAATATGTACCTGGGAACACGGGCTTCTTATGGCGTTGCCCGGCCATGGGGATATTTTTATTCAGAAATTGATTTCGGTACGTATTTTAAGGCAAAGCGGATGCAGGAAAGCGTTGTGTCGTTAAACGTGAACTACTTTACAAATCTGTTTGAGGTTGGTAAGTGGAAATTCCGGCAGTTCTTCAAAAACCAGGTGACGATTGGTTTTAACAGGCTTCCGGGCGACAGCATCACCATAAACGACGGCTATGGTTTGGATGGATTCTCGAGTCCCTCATTATCAGGAACAAGCCGCATTCTTTTCAGTCTCCAGACCCAGGCCTATACACCCTGGGATGTAATCGGATTCCGTTTCGGGCCCTATCTGGTTTATTCGATCGGGATGTTGGGAACCGAAAGCCGTGGTTTCGGAGGAAGCCGGGTATTTTCACAGATTGGATTAGGTTTGCTGATAAAAAATGACCAGCTGGTATTCAATACCTTTCAGATCTCTGTCGGATTTTATCCGTCTATTCCCGGAAAAGGTAGCGATATATTTCTTTACAATGCTGTTAAGACTACAGATTTTGGATTTCGTGATTTTGAAATCCGAAAACCTTCACCGAAAGCATTTCAATAATACACAAATGAAAATCAACCATCATATTACAAACGTCGGTTACCTTCTCAGGGAAACCTATACCGAATTTATCGACGACAGTACAATGAAGCTGAGTGCAGCTTTATCCTACTATACCATTTTTTCGCTTCCTCCGCTTTTGATCATTATTATCAGTCTCTGTGGTTTTCTTTTTGGCGAAGATGCTGTACGGGGCGAACTATTCGGACAAATTAACGGAGTTGTGGGTAATGATGTTGCTATTCAGATTCAAAGTGCCATCCGGAATGTGACCCTTTCGCGGAGCAATACTTTTTTTACAACAATCGGTATAATCATGCTGGTTGTGGGTGCTTCCGGTGTATTTTCCGAGATTCAGGATTCTATCAATATGATCTGGGGCATTGAAACAAAACCAAAGCGGGGACTTATCCGATTCATCCTGAACAGACTGGTTTCATTTATCATGATTGTGTCGGTCGGTCTGTTATTAATTCTTGGATTATTAACAAACTCCTTAATGGATTTACTCAGCACGAAACTTACGATGCATTTTCCTCAGGAAACTATTTTTCTGATGTATGGGCTAAACATTCTGATTGTATTTGTATTGCTGGCACTTTTATTTACGATCATATTCAAAATTCTTCCGGATGGCAAAATTGCCTTTTCAGACTGTATGATTGGAGCCTCATTGACTGCCTTTTTGTTTATGATCGGGAAAATCGCAATTGGTGCCTACCTGAGCAGCTTTGCCATAGCCACTGTTTATGGTGCCGCCGGTTCGGTAATCCTTTTGCTGGCCTGGGTATATTACTCGGCTATCATTCTCTATTTCGGGGCTGAATTTACCCGTGTATATGCCGAAAAACATGGAAAAAAAATAATCCCTAACGGATACTCTGTTTTGGTAAAAAAACATAAAACGAGGGTTATTGAAGAAGTTGGATTTCAGAAAAGATGCAACAATAAAAATTCGTAAGAAGACTTTCATTTCAAATAGATT
>CAYLTH010000154.1:0-4029 GCA_964386485.1 uncultured Bacteroidales bacterium
AAATCAGGAATAATGCCGAATCAGTCGGACTAAATATCCCTACCGATGCCATTTCTCCAACAAAACTTTACCTGCAATGTGGATCCGATGTTGAAACCAATACAGATCCATCGGGCTGTTCAGCTGTAGTGGAATATCCCATGCCTATCTATTTCGGCGGATCACTGAGCATTATCGGTCCGCCACCGGGATCTGCGTTCCCGGTTGGAATTACACCCATTACGTTCTATGTGACAGCCGGAAACGGAGATTCGCTTTCCTGCACAACCCGTGTTATTGTTACAGACAACATCCTGCCGGAAATCATCTGCCCTCCTGATATAACCATCGAAGTGAATGCGCCCGGCTGCCGTGCAACAGGAATTGATTTAGGTACACCTGTTGTAAGCGATAACTGCGAAATCATGTCGGTACTCAATGATGCACCGGAATATTTTGAACCCGGTCTCCATACAATTTCATGGGTCGTAACCGATATACATGGCAATCTGTCGAACTGCAACCAATATATCCTGGTAACCCAGACCAATCCTCCATCAATTAGCTGTCCGGCAAATATTACCACCTGCGTTGATCCGGGCTCCTCAACAAAAGCAATATCCGGTTTAGCACCCGAATTCATAGCGTTCTGTCCATCTACTTTAAGCTATACCATGACAGGAGCTACTACCGGTGCCGGAATTTTAACAAGCCCTGCAGCACTCGACGGAACCTTGTTTAATGTCGGAACTACCGAAATAACCTATACCCTTACCCGTAACAGCAATGGAATTAGTGCATCCTGCATCTTCACAGTCAGCATTTTACCCTCTTCTGCTGCGGTAATCGAACCAACAACTCCCGACAACTTCTGCAGTGGCGTGAATCTCGAAGCCATGCCCGGGAACACTACCGCCAGTTTTTTCTGGTCGAATAACGCCACTTCACAAACCCTCTTTTTGTCATTAACCGATCCGGCCGGGCTTTATACAGTTACGGTTACCGATCCGGCCAGTTGTCTGTCAATTAATACGGCTTCCTACTATTATGCTCCACAAAGTATTGTGAGTTCTTATACCTTGCTCGGTTTTACAGAAATGCAACTCAATGATTACAATGTGGTTCAATCCGGAGCGGTGGGTCTGACCGGTGTTAACCGCATGGCTCATATCAAGAAATATGTTTTGGTAAATGGTCCCGGTTCTTTTGTAAAAGCCGATAAAATTTCGATCCACAACACAGCAACGGTAACCAATCCGATTTATGACCCGGCTGTTGTAACCCTGCCGGCATACCAGCTCAATACAACCACCGGTTTCAGCGGTATTGTGAATGTTCCGGATTATGGAACTGCCGTCATTTCCGATAACTACAAGGATATTAATATCGGACGAAACTGCACCGTTACCCTCACAGGCAATGTTTTCGGGAAAATCGACATCAACAAAGGGAGTACCGTTACCTTCACAGCTCCGGTAATTGATATGCAGGAATTACAAACCAAACAAGCCGATGAAGCCAATAAAACCTATATCTGGTTCACGGAAAACGCTGTGGTGAGAGTGCCCAAAACAGTCCGGATCTACGAAAGCTGTGTGGTGAATCCCGGAAACAGCCGTGTAGTCTTCTATATCGGTGTTGCAGTAACCGGAAACCCCGGCGAACTCGAAGTATTCCCCAAGGGAGTTACCTTCAATGCCAGTGCTTACGTGCCTTTCGGACAAATCCATGTTCAGCATGATGCGTCTACCAGTCTTCCGGGCATCATGAAAGGTCAGTTTATTGCAGATAAAGTGATTTCCAACGGCAAATATGTATACTGGAGCTGGGATCCCTGTAGTCCGCTACCCTACTCCGAACCCATTATGGATCTGAGTCAGCAGGTATCCGAATTGTCAGCCAGTATCTTCCCGAACCCGACAGCCGGCAATATTCATATCGATTTGCAGATACCCGAAACAGCAACCGTCAAAATCGAAGCGTATCATATTAACGGACAAAAAACAAGCGACATTTTCGAATCTGTTCTGGAAAAAGGCATGGAATATTCGCTTGATTTCAACGCATCCGATCTGGGTAATCCGGGCATTTATTTCCTGAAAATTAAAGCCGGCAATCTGGAAAAAACCATGAAACTGATGTATATCCGGTAGAGAAGTTGATAGTTGATAATTGATAGTTGATAATTGATAGTTGATAGTTGATAGTTGATAGTTGGCAAGTCGTTGTAGAGACGCACGGTTGTGCGTCTCATGACGGTTGTGAATTTATTTTTCGTGGGAAAACCCCCATGCGGTATAACCGCATCATATCTGTAGCCTGGATGTAGGGGTAGATTCCCAAGTATCTCACCTATCAACTCAAACCAGCACACCAGCTTAACCTCATACCTCATACCTCATATTTCATATTTCATACCTCATACTTCATACTTCATACCCAAAAACTCTTCCGGCCCATTATTGTTTATCTGTCTGGCAAAATAGACACATAATCAGTAAATTAGATTATTATGAAGAAAGCCTTCTCCGTAATCCTATGCATACTTTGGCTGGTACTTCCTTTTCATGGATTTGGCAGCAAACCCGAAAAAGAGAGCAGCAAGTCCCCGTCTGCGATCGAACTTAACGTTCAGAAACTCATCGAACACGCCGGAAATTCAATGTTCCTGCTGAATAATCCCCGTCTGGGCGACAGTCTGTATTCGCAGGCCATTCTGCTGGCACAGACCAGCTACGATCACCCCTTGATTCTTCGGACCATGAATGCCTGGTTTGAAGGGATGGAGGGCAGCATGTATATCGAAAAACGACTGGCTGCTGTGGCTGAAGCTCAACGGATTGTTCAGTCATTAAATGATAACGAACTGGCTTCCGAAACCTATATCAATATTGCCGGAATCTACCGTTCTGCATACAATTTTGAGAAAGCGCTTGAATACAGTTACAAAGCCTTTAATGTCGCTGAACTAAGCGGGAAAAGCAGTCTGAAAGCCGAAAGTTATATCAGCATCGGGAAATCCATGGAGGGAAAAAATCAGTTACTGGAGGCTTTCCGCAACTACCTCCAGGCCATGAATATTGGTGAAAATAAGGAAGATGAAGCCGTTCTGGACCATGCCTGTAAAGCCATTTCCCGCTTTTATCATCTGAATAAGGATTTTGATAATGCCATCAAATTCAAACTGAAACAGATTGATCTTCTGAAACAGTCGCATCCTGTTGATTCTCTTGCCTATATGTGGTTACAGTTCGAATTGGAGGAAATCAGCTACAATGCCAAAAAAACAGTAAACGAATACAATCTCGAACGTCTCCTGGCTTTTGCCAAACAGCATCATAACCCCCGGCTCAATGAATTTATTCTAACCTTATACCGTTCATATCTGATTCATACAGAGCAACTTGCAAAATTAAAAAATTTTTATCAGCAGCGGTATCCGCATGAATTGCAAAAAATGAAATCGGATAACCCGGCCATGTATTACCGGATACAGGCCTTGTTGTATGAGCACGACAACAATATGGAGGTGGCATCCCAAAACTGGATGATTTCGGAATCGCTGATCACTAACGACCCGAATAAAGTGTTTAAAGCCAACTTTTATATCCGGTACGGACAATTTTTAGTGCGATCTGGCAATATTCCGCTGGCTATACTGAAATTTAAAACAGCGCTGGAAATGTCGAATGAAGCCGGATACATTCAGTATGCACACGATGCTGCCGGAGAACTGGAAAATGCGTACGTTAAATCAGAGGACTATAAAAATGCCCACTTTTACAGCAAAATTCACCTTCTGCTGACAGACAGTATGGTCAGCATCTCGCAGAAAGAAGATGTGCTGAAGCTTGAAATCAGCAATACGGCCAACCAGCGGGAAGAATTGGTAAAGAAAGAAGAAATGGAAACCGAACGCCGTCACAATCTGCAGTATTCGGCCATTGTAATTATTATGGGCATTATTTTCCTGATTCTGGTTCTGCTCGGGAGTTTCAAAGTCCCGGCCTGGTCGATTAAAATGCTCGGATTTATTTCGTTTATCCTGCT
>CAYLTH010000154.1:4129-6134 GCA_964386485.1 uncultured Bacteroidales bacterium
GAGAAAAGGAAAAAGGAAAAAGGAAAAAGGAAAAAAACGTTGTAGAGGCGCACGGTCGTGCGACTCATGACGGTTGAGTAATTCGTGCATTCTCGCATTCTTGCCTTTTTGAATTCTCGAATTAAAAAGCCACGTTGGGTTCTGAGATACGATTCAACCGAACAAATCCTATGTGAACTCTGTGCCTAAGTGGTGAAATAATCCCTTGGTCTACTGCAACTTCAAAAAATTATTCTTTGTATATCTACCCAAAAAGGCAAATATCATAAAATACTTAATTCAATAATTTTCCGTTACTATCCTCTATTCAATTGCATGAAACACAATTAAAATTCAGCCCAAATGAGATCACATTTTATTGTATTTATATCTGTAGTATTAGGATTTTTGTGTGTTCAGAGTTTTGGCCAAAACCAGTGGACAATAGATTCAACCTTTGGAATAAATGGAGTAATCAATGCGGATACAGGGGCAGTAAAAGCAATTACCCGGGATAATTATGGCAACATTCTTGTTGTTGGTTCAAAATTTACAGGGTCAATTTATGAAATTATTGTTTATAAGTATGACCCGAATGGGTTTTTAGATGCTTCATTTGGAGATAATGGTTCCGTGACAATTACGCATGGAGGTCTTTATAATATTGGTTATTCTATTAAGGTTCAACCAGATGATAAAATCCTTATTGGCGGATACTCGCAAAGTTCGTCCGCGAGATTTTATACCTTAACAAGGTTAAATGAGAATGGGACATTGGATTCCTCATTTGGGAATAATGGGAAAATCCGGATTTCAAATATATATGCCTACTTTCTATCACCTGTCGCCTTATCGCTACAGTCTGACAGTAAAATTGTTTTCTGTGCAACCTCTCGTATAGATACAATTAGTAATTTATGGGGTGTTATCATCGTAAGATATTTGCCAAATGGAGCTATTGACTCTACTTATGGTACGGCCGGAATTGTTAAAATTATATATCAATTACCACTTGATTTTAATTCTTTAATTGTTAAAGAGTCAAATAAAATTGTTATTGCCTCTATTCAAGATGATGATAATATTTTTGTAATGCACGGTATCAACCCGGATGGTTCTATTGATAATACCTTTGGAAATAATGGAATAATTCAGCTGGCAAAAGAGGAGGCTGACAATCCATACATTGCATACCAGAACGACAAACTTATTTTACTTGGCCAGGTACGACACATTGGCCGTTTGGATTTCTATCTTACAAGGTTTAATGATGATGGTACTGTAGATAATACATTTGGAGATCAGGGAGAATACTTCTTGCATATTGGATCATCAGATAGCAGACCTGCTGCCATTATTGTAGGCCCTGATGATAAAATTTTTATTGCAGGCCATCAATATGTGACGAATGAAGATCCAATTATCCTTGCAGCATTTAACAATAACGGATGGCTGGATCAAACATTTGGCAACAATGGATACTTTTCAAGTGTTATTCCCGGATATAATTTAATGGCAAGAGATGTTTTACTGTTAGAAGACAATCAATTAATTACATTAGGGGAGCAACAACTCAGCGCTTCTGTATCTAAGGTTGTACTTCTTAAACATTCATTTCTTGAAACCTCAATATCAGAAATACAAAACACCTTATCAATAAGCATATCTCCCAATCCTGCCACCTCATATTTTAATCTGCAGACCAATACCAGAAATAAACTGCAAATACAAATCTTTGATGCTGTCGGAAAATTGATTGAGGAAAAATCCTTAGCAGGAGATCTTCAATATTTGGTGAATTTAAGATCCTTAAGTAATGGATTGTATTATGTTCGCATCGTTCAGAATTCTAACTCAATAACGAAAAAGCTGGTAATAAATAATTAGCATAATAATTATCTGTGTTATCATCTGGGCAAATCTGTGGTTAAAAGAAATCCCCATTTTTAGCATTAAGTGCCGTGGTCGTAAATTTTATATTATCCCTGACGGGACAAGGGAAATCACCAATCCATTTTCTGCTACC
>CAYLTH010000155.1:0-6113 GCA_964386485.1 uncultured Bacteroidales bacterium
GCTCCTCCTCCGATTATGGCGATGTTAATCGGGTGACGGGTGACGAGTGACGAGTGACAGGGAGGTTTCAGAGTTTCAGGGTTACAGGGTTTCAGGGTTTCAGGGTTATAGGTTTCGCATAGTTATCAGACCCATTTCGCATAGTCCAATATTTTAAAATGTCTCTCCGTTGTAAAGAAGCTGTTTCAGTCCAGACTATAGCTCTTTTAGCCATTGTAAATCAGCTTTATCCAATACAAAATAAATCTGCCATAGACTCTGATTATTCAACTACGATTTCGTCGATAAACAGATGAGATTCCTTTCCGGCTCCTTCGTGCCATGCGGGGATCGTGCCGTAGTTCAGGGCTTTGATCCGGACTTTAACAACATTCGGAACATCCTTGGGTACCAGTATGCTGAAATCCTTCGTTTGCGCTTTCATATCATTATCAGCCACATCGCATTTAACGGTTCCAAGGGTATAGAAGTTTTGTCCGTCATCCGAATAACTGAATTCAACTTCTTTCGGGAACCAGATCCATGGGCTTATATCCTGAAGGCAACCGAGCGAAACTTTGGAGATTTTCGTAGGTTCATCAAATTCGACCATGGCTGCAAAAGGAGTTTGTAAATATCCCTGCCAGCGACCCAGCCGCCAGTTTACAGAACCGCGCAATCCGTCGATGAGAGCCAGCGGTCCGCCTGCAGTATATTGGTTTTCGTAGTTCGACATAATCTGAATGCGCCGTCCGGAGGGGATTTTAACGTAGGAAGCTGAAACCGGCAGGCTATATCCGTTTTCTGCATTCCAGGCAATGGCTTTTACCGTAGTGTTGGCATGAATCATCATGGTTTTGGTAAAATGCAGGCTTTTCTTATCGGGCAGGGTGCCGTCCAGTGTATAGTAAATCTCATCATTCCCTACCTGATAGAGATTGACATACATGCTGTCCTGAAAAGTGAGAGCCGGAGCATCAATTACGGGGACCGGAACAATGGGATGATCACGAATTACAGTAAAGGGCATGGCACTTTCGCCGGATCCCCAGCGGGTATTGGGTTCGGGACCCATGACAAAGCTGAGTTCTCCGCCATTCATGAGGTCTTCGTGATTGATATAGCTCTTGTTGTAGGGCTGGCCGTTCAGCGTGGCCGATTGGATAAAAATGCTTTTCGGATTGCGGTTTTTGGCGCTTATTACAAAGCGTTTACCGTTCTCCAGGCTGATTTCACAGCGATCGAAACGCGGAGTACCGATTGCATACTGGAGATTTCCCGGGCAAACCTGATAAAATCCCATGGCACTCATGACATACCAGGCCGACATTTGTCCACAATCCTCATTCCCACAGAGTCCGTCGGGTTTATTGGTATAAAACTCCGACATAATCTGATTCACCCGTTGCTGGGTTTTCCAGGCTTCCCCGGTATAGGTGTATAAATAGGCCATGTGGTGACTGGGTTCATTTCCATGGGCATATTGGCCGATGAGTCCGGTGATGTCCGGCTGATCACGACCACTGAGTTTGGGTGAAGTGGTGAATAATTCATCCAGCCGGAGTGATAAAGGTTTCATGCCTCCAAGTATCCCTGCAAATCCGGTAATATCCTGCGGAACATAGAAAGTATATTGCCAGCTGTTGGCTTCGGTATAATGGTTATTGACTTCTGAAGGCTCAAACGGTTTAAACCATCCTCCGTTGATGCGACTTCGCATAAACAGGGTTTTCGGGTCGAATATATTCTTGTAAAACTGCGCCCGGCGGATATAGGTTTTGTAATCGGCATCATGTCCAAGGTTTTTGGCAAACTGGGCAATACACCAGTCGTTGTAGGCATATTCCAGTGTTTTGGATACGGATTCATGTTCCAGGTCACCGGGCACATATCCGTAGGTTTCGATATGATTTATGCCTACTCTGGCTTCGGTTGCACTGTGTTTCATGGCCTGAAATGCTTTCTCCGCATCGAATTTGCGAATGCCTTTGTTCCAGGCATCCACAATGACAGGGACTGAATGATATCCGATCATGCAAAATGTTTCATTGGCGCCGAGTTCCCAAACCGGTAAGCGTCCACCTTCTTCATATTGGCGGATAAAGGTCTGAACAAATTCGTTGGTCCGTTTCTGATCAATAATGGAGAGAAGCGGATGTTCGGCCCGGTAGGTATCCCAGAGCGAGAATACAGTATAATAATCGAAATCAGCGGTATGAATTTTCAGGTCGCGGCCCCGGTAACGCCCGTCCACATCGCTGTAAATATTCGGAACACTCATCGAATGATATAAGGCAGAATAGAAAACGGACTTATCTTCTTCATTTCCTTCAACTTTTATTTTTGAGAGTTCTTTATCCCAGGCTGCTATCGCATCCTCTTTTACTTTATTAAAATCCCAGGAGTGAATTTCTTTTTCCAGATTTTTCAGGGCGCCGTCTGTATCCACAGCCGAAATCCCCACTTTTGCATACACGGCTTCTTTCTGGTCGGTTTTAAATGTAACCCAGGCTTTCAGGTTTTTGCCTTTGTGGGAAGCTACTCCCTCAAGGATTTTATCGTTTTCTGTGATTCCGAAGCTGTCGAATTTCTTCGAAAAGCGAATCACAAAATACACATACTGATCTTCAGCCCATGCTTTCGACCTGCGCAATCCGCGAATTTCCTTATTTCCAATGATTTCTATCGATGATTCGAGCACCTCATCCCGGTGCACCAGATCGATGATTACATTCGACTGATTTCCGGCAGGGTAGGAGTATTTATGAAATCCAACCCGGGGGGAAGCTGTCAATTCAACACCAACCTGGTATTTGTTCAGGGTAACTGCATAATACCCGGCTGTGGCAAATTCTTCAGTCTTGTTGAATCCGGAAGCATATTCGCTGTTTTTTAGCTTTATCGGCCCCGTTGTGGGCATCAGCAGAATATCCCCGTAATCTGAACAGCCTGTTCCGCTTAAATGCGTGTGTGAAAAACCATAGACTACCGTGTCGGAATAATGATAGGCTGAGCAGCCATCCCAGCCGTCCAATCGGGTATCCGGACTGAGTTGCACCATTCCAAACGGAAGACACACTCCGGGAAAGGTATGGCCATGGCCACCTGTTCCGACGAATGGATTGACATAGCGACTCTGAGCAGGAGCGGTGGTTTGCAGCAGAATACCGGCAAACAGAAAACTGAGGATGAAACGGATCGTGTTTTTCATAGGGTTTATTTAATGCGAATAGAATAATTCAAGATAAACAGGCAGGTGGTCGGAGGGAAAATTCGGGCCTTTCCGGTCTGTAATAATCGCGTAATTGCCGGCAGTGGCAAAACTACGATAAAAGATAAAATCAATGATGTCGCCGTCTTTTCCCTTGCCGTCAAAACCACAATACGTAAAGCCGGGTAAATTTTCGCGGTTCGCAGTAGCCTGGCCGGTGAGAAGCGAGGCATTCGACCTTAGGGTTTTTAATGCAGGAGAATCGAGTGTGCAATTGAAATCACCGCAAACAATAAGGGGATGGTTCCCGGCTTTTTGATAGCAGAAATCGGCAATGAGCCGGGCACTTTCGAGTCGGGCTGTATCGCCCATGTGATCGAAATGGGTATTGATTACCAGTACGGTATCGCCACTAAGTTTATCTTTCAATTCCATCCAGGTGGCAATCCGGATACAGGCAGCATCCCAGCCTTTTGAAGGTCGTGAGGGGTCTTCTGCCAGCCAGAAATGACCCTGATTCAGGGCCAGAAACCTGGCTTTGTTGTAAAAAACGGGTGCATATTCGCCGGCTTCTTTTCCATCATCACGCCCCACTCCGTAAGTGCCGTAATTCAGCAGGTACTGCAGGTAAAGGTATTGATTGTGAAGCACTTCCTGAAGGAAAATAATGTCGGCTTTGTAGTTCTGAATCAGTCCGGCTACTTCTTCTTTCCTGTTGTCCCAGCGGTTTACTCCGTCATCCGGATTGTCATACCGGATATTCCAGGTCATTACTTTGACAGGAGATCCTGCAAAACCAATTGTTGCAATTAGCAGGAGAGTCAACAGAGATATGGATTTCCTGAATTTCATCTTATAAATCATTGAGAGTGGTTAGTTGCAGATTGCGTTTCACCTTGCTGAGGTCGGTTTCTTTTGGAAGCACAATACGCTTGCTTTCACCCGGAAGCATGTCGAAGTAATTTTCATTGAACCGGACATCCTCATTACCAACCCGCAGATATACATTTTTTAACAAGGTTTCTGAGTTGATTTCCACAAAGATATTCTCCCTGTTGGAGGAATAATTCAGGGTATAGGCAGGTTTTGGCAGGTTTAGCTTTACCGGAGTGCTGAAATAGTACAAATGACGGGCAATCTCTGATCCTGATTGTTTAAACGAGGCATTTAACAGGACATTGGAAGGCAATTGTGTTCCCAGTAACTGATCGACAGGCATTTCAAAAACCTTCATGCTTTCATTTTCAATGCTGATATCGGTAATTTCTTTACTGAAATAGCTTTTTCCGTTGAAATCCAACAGGTTCATAGACAGTGTTCCGCTTATGCGTTCCGGTTTATCGGAGATGATATAAACTGATAAAGTATTGTCTTTAGATGTAACCGACACCAGAACTGGAGCAAAGCTGCGTTGGAGAAAATAGTGCAGTGCTTTTTTTCGCCCGTAAAAATCGGCTGATGACCATGAAACCACAGGCCAGCAATCGTTGAGTTGCCAGTAAAGTGTACCCATACACCAGGGTTTTGCTCTCCGCTGGGCATCAATAGCTTTTGTAATACCATAGGCCTGAAGTAGTTGACTGACATACGTATATTTGTCAAAATCGGCAGGCACCGGGAATTCCCGTTCCATGTATTTCCGGATGGTTTCAAAACCGGTTGCATGTTTCTGATGGACTTTCATCACTGGTGAATCCAGGCTGCGGTCTGTGGGTTTTGTAAAGGATTGAAGTGTCAATGGATCCGGAAATCCCTGGAAACCATACTCACTCATAAAGCGTCCCACTTTATTTTCATAGGTTTCGAAAGGTTCCATGCCCCACCATACGCCCCAGTAGTGAGCATCAGCCTGGAGCAGACTCTCTTTCCGGCCCCAGCCGAGACGCGGAGAGGATGGGTGATACGGGCGGGTCGGGTCACAGTCGGCGAGGATAGCCGGAATGCGTTTGTGAAAAAGTTCCTGATAAAAGCCCCAGACTGTTGCCGAATCGGTTGGCGAATACGCGTATTGTTTCTGCCATCCCCAGTTATGCCATCCTTCGTCAATCTCATTGTTGCCACACCAGAGGGCAAGAGAAGGATGATTGCGTAATCGTTCAACATTGTCGCGGACTTCTGCTTCCACATTGTTCAGAAATGCAGTGTCCCCGGGGTACATCGCGCAGGCAAACATAAAATCCTGCCATACCAGCAGGCCTTTTTCATCGCAGAGGTCATAAAAGGCATCATCTTCATACACGCCGCCACCCCAGACGCGGAGCATATTCATATTTACGGATGTAGCAAGACTTGTCAGACTGTCATATTTTGCATAACGAACCCGGGGAAGGAAATTATCGGAAGGAATCACATTGGCTCCCTTCATAAATACCTTGATTCCATTCAGTTTGAAATAAAAACTTTCGCCTTTTTCATCTTTCTCCTGAATCAGTTCCAGGGTGCGAATTCCGATGCGGTGGCGGGTGCGGTCGATCAGGCGATCGTCCTTCATCAGACTAATATAAATTGTATACAATGACGGATCACCCAAACCATTGCACCACCAGAGACGGGGTTGGGGTATCGAAAAATCGAGTCGGTGGGTAGAGACTCCCTGTGGTAAATCGATTTCAATGCTTTTTGCAAAATCATCTTCTGCAGAACCACTGACCTGAAGTTTGTATCGGCCGGCTGTTGTGACATTCACGGTAACGATACTCATAAGGTGTGCGTTATCTGCCGATTGCGAGATCTGGCGAATGACAGGTGCCTCCATAACCGCATCATCCCAGGCCCGGATCATGGCAGGTCGCCAGATCCCGGCTGTTACAAAGCGGGGACCCCAGTCCCAGCCATAATGGTACTGGGCTTTCCGTGTAAATACTTTTTCATCACCTGGTAAGGTGAACGGAAGTTTTTTTGCCAGTTCTTTTCCTTTTTGGGA
>CAYLTH010000156.1:0-6093 GCA_964386485.1 uncultured Bacteroidales bacterium
TTCACGACAACCCTGTCAGCGGCTGCAAGCCCTGACAGCGGTTTGTTCCGCGAGATGGACGATCTAATCTAACAAACCCTGTCAGCGTTTGAAACGACTGACAGGGTTGGAACAAAACTTAACCAGAATTTCACGACAACCCTGTCAGCGGCTGCAAGCCCTGACAGCGGTTTGTAACCTGAGATCGACCATCTATTCCCAAAATCCCTTTATCTTTGGATCCTGATTTTGGGCAGGATTTTATGAAGAAAACGATACAAATTTATATTCTGAATACATTTCTGGTGTTATTTGCAGGTCTTAATCAGCTATCTGCACAGTTTTTCCCGGAAGAAAAACCAGTGTTCAGTCATGGACTCAAGATTTCAGGGAATGAAGTGCAAAATGCAAAAGGAGAGATCATACTGAGTTCGGAAAGAGGTATTAAACATCTCTATGCCGACAGTGTGCGCGACCTGATCTTTGTGCGCGGAACCGCCTCCACCCAAAACTACGACCGGACCGAGGGTGAAATCTGGGAAATCCGTGATACGATTGTCAGAAAAATACTGGATAAACAAACCTATTTAATCCGCTCAGGGTCAAACAACTTTACCGCCCGCGAATATTTTACCTGCAGTCATCTTCTTACTCCTCAAACCGATAAAAGTCTGCTGATCCGCAATTTCAAACTGGATACCCTTTTCAAAAACAGGGTCATCATGGATTATGTAGACATTGACTCCATCGTTCCTATTATCCATATTACTGATAATCAACGCTATATATTGTTCGGTGAACAAAAGGTATACCTCGAAAATTATTCCAAAAGCTGGTTTCTTTCGCCATTTCCCTATATTCAATATAATAGAGGAGGGAAAACCGGTGCTGCCATTTTTACCAAACCTGATTATTACAGTAAAGAATACAGGATGACGGTTTTGAAGCCTGAATTCGACAGCATCGACGTCAATCATCAGGGTCTTCAGCTTGTTAAAAATGACACCTTGTGGCAATTCAATGAATATCAGATTAAGGAGCCCTTTATCTATAACCGGAATTTTGAACTCGCTTACAAGATGAGGAAGAACGGCAACCTGAAAGAGATCGGTTCCAACGGGGTGTATTCCCGCCCTGAGCGGGGATTTTCAGAATTTCTCAGACCGAATACACCCTTTCTGGCCGGTAATTTTCAGCAATTCGATTACAGTCATCCTCAAAAAGTGGATACCGGCTACTTTAACAGCCTGAATATTGAACTGGGAATCGGGCATTATGAATCATCATCCGAACTCGAAATGTGGTATGGAAGCTGGAGCTATTACGGATGGGGTGCCAGTCTGGAATATGCATTTCCGCTGCGACCCCGGGCAGAAATACTAAATCATTCCGGCAGCCGGTTTCAGCCGCTATATTTGAATCTCCGGGCAGAAGGCGGTGCCGGATTTCACTTCCTTTATATTCCGTTAGGCATTCAGGGACAAATTGGCTATACGACCAACTTCCGGGATCATTTTATCCGGCCCGGGATCGGATTCTGCCTGGTAAATCTTCAGATCGGCAGCGATATCCTGATTCCCCTAACCAAAATGAATCATGGCATTACCGCCATCCAAAGTATCTACGTGCGTATTTTCGCATTTGATTAGCGTCTCAAATCCCTTTTCCCTTTTCCCTTTTTCCTTTTTACTTTTTACTTTTTCCTCGTCACTCGTCACGCGTCACTCGTCACTCGTCACGCATCACAACAAATATTATCACCCAATTTCCTAAATATTAGGTGAGTTTACAAAAAATTATTAATTTTGCCGCCCTTTTAAAAGTATATCAGGGTGGATTACCTAAAACAATTTGTAATCCCTTTTAGCGGACTGGAACTGGGAAACCACCAGTATACCTTTGCTATCGGGGATAAGTTCTTTGAAAGTATTGAATATTCAGAGTTTAGTCGGGGCGACCTTACTGTAAACCTTGATCTGGAACGGCAGGAGCGTATGCTCATCTTCCGTTTTCATATCATTGGAGTACTTCGGGTCGAATGCGACCGCTGCCTGGATGAACTGGAGATTGAACTGGATGATACAGAACAACTTATCGTTAAATTCGGGAGTGAATTCCTCGAAGAAAGCGAAGATGTGATTGTGATTCCGGAACATGAACATCAGTTCAACATCAGCCACTATATCTATGAATTCATCAGCCTGAGCCTGCCGGTACAACGGTTTCATCCGGATGATGATGAAGGGTACAGCACCTGCAATCCCGATTTTCTCGAGCGATTCAATACACAGAATGAAGAACAGGAGATTGACCCCCGATGGGAAAAACTGAAGGGGTTACAATCTGATAATGAAGCTAATAACAATTGAAAATTAAAATAAAATGGCACATCCAAAACACAGACATTCGAAAACAAGAGGCCGGAAAAGAAGAACACATTACAAAGCTGAAGTTCCTACCCTTTCCACCTGTTCCAATTGTGGCGCACCGGTAATGTATCATCATGTATGCCCGGAATGTGGTCACTATAAAGGAAAGAAAGCAATCGAAGTAGCCGAAACCGTTTAAAAGGCGTCGCAGATTGAAACCTTCTACCTCCCTCTGCACGAACGAATGAAAATAGGACTTGATGTCATGGGCGGGGATTTCGCCCCCGAAGCTACCTTAAAAGGTGCTTTTCTGGCCCGGCAGGAATTGCCTGCTGAAGATACCCTTGTCTTAATCGGTGATCAAACCATTATTGAGGAATTCTTCTCAAACAACCATTACGACAAACAGGGTTTTGAAATCATTCATTCCTCCGAAGTCATTGAAATGGGGGATTCACCGATTAAAGCCTTTACAAAAAAAACCGACAGCAGTATTGCCGTGGGCTTTTCGCTTTTAACCAAAGGGGAAATCGATACATTTTCCAGTGCCGGAAATTCGGGAGCCATGCTTGTCGGATCGATGTACACTGTTAAAACCATTCCCGGCGTCATCAGACCAACAACAACCACACTGGTCCCCCAGGAAATAGGCGATATCAGCATCCTGCTCGATATTGGCACCAATCCCGATGTCAGACCGGATGTTATGGTACAATTTGCCCTGATCGGTTCCATTTATGCCAATCAGGTACATAAAATCGAAAATCCAAGAGTGGGATTACTCAACATTGGTGAAGAAGAAGAAAAAGGAAATCTGCTGAGCCAGAATACCTTTAATCTGTTAAAAGAATCTGAAGACATCAATTTCATCGGGAATGTTGAATCCCGCGATCTGTTTAAAAGTAAAGCCGATGTCATTGTATGTGATGGCTTTACAGGAAACATCGTCCTGAAACTGGTGGAAGCCATGTACCGGATGATGGCAAAGCGTGGATTTATGGATGATTATTTTAAACGCTTCAATTACGAAAACTATGGCGGAACTCCGATCTTGGGCATCAATTCCACCGTCATAATAGGTCACGGAATATCAAACGATATCGCCATTAAAAACATGCTGTTGCTTTCAAAAGAAGTTCAACAGGCAAAATTATCAGCCAGGATTAAAGAATCATTTCTCAAATACGCTTCCGGTCAGCCTGACAAAGCTCAATAATCCTCATCGACAAACTTATTACCCATGACAAAACTCAGAGCAGCAATTACAGGAATTCAGGGTTATACCCCTTCATATATTCTAAGCAACAAAGAACTGGAAACCATGGTCGATACCACCGATGAGTGGATCATGACACGCACCGGGATCCGGGAACGCAGAATTCTGAAAGGAGAAGGTTTGGCAACTTCTGATATGGGTGCAGAAGCCGTAAAAGCACTCTTACTCAAAACCAATACAAATCCGGAAGATATTGAACTTGTAATCTGTGCTACTGTAACTCCTGATATGGTCTATCCTGCAACCGCAAACATTATCAGTGATAAATGCGGACTTGCCAATGCGTTCAGTTTCGATCTGAATGCAGCCTGTTCCGGCTTTCTTTATGCGCTGATAACCGGGTCAAAATACATTGAATCAGGAACTTACAAAAAGGTTATTGTTGTTGGAGCCGACAAAATGTCGTCTATCGTGGATTATACGGATCGTCAGACCTGTGTTATTTTCGGAGATGGCTGCGGAGCTGTGTTACTGGAGCCTACTACCGATGAAGTGGGAATAATGGATTCGATTCTGCGTACAGACGGCTCAGGCCGGATTCACCTGCATCAGAAAGCTGGTGGTTCTCTGAAGCCTTCTTCTCATGAAACCGTTGATAAACGTGAACATTTTGTTTATCAGGAAGGACAGGCTGTATTCAAATTTGCGGTTACCCGCATGGCTGATGTTGCTGCCGAAGTGATGGAACGCAATAACCTGAAATCCGATGACATTGCATGGCTTGTTCCGCATCAGGCAAACCTCCGAATTATCGATGCAACCGGAAAACGCATTGGAGTGCCTGCCGAAAAAGTCATGATCAATATCCAGAAATACGGAAATACCACCAATGGAACCATTCCACTCTGTTTATGGGAATGGGAAAATCAACTCAAAAAAGGCGACAATATCATTCTCGCTGCCTTTGGCGGTGGATTTACCTGGGGTTCGATCTGGCTGAAGTGGGCCTATAATTCGTAATAATTTTTCCTTTATTTGGAATTTCGAAGTTTTTTTCATACTTTTACCCTAATTTTTGTGTCATAAAGCAAACAATTAGCGTAAAAAGAAGTAAAACCACATAGAAATTTTAGCACGTCTTTTTTTCTTCCCGAAAAACTGACGCGTTTGGTGTATATGTAAATATCATTTCTCTATGAAAATCCGGATATTTTTTATCAGTCTGCTGGCAATGGCCGGTATAGGATTGCAGGCCCAGAATGTCGGTATTGGCGTCCCCAACCCCAAAACCAGGCTTGATATCGACGGAGATATACGAATCGGCCGACACACAACCGATACCATGGTGGGAAGAATTAAATACAACCCGGCTTCAAAGATATTTGAAGGACACGATTCAACTGTTTGGATTCCCCTTCAGAGTCGCTGGAGTGCCGGTACCGCCAACAATATTCACAGAACGCTTGGTAATGTGGGCATTGGCTGGACTGACCCGACCGGAAGACTGGGTATTATTGCAGACGGAGCAACCGATAATATTACGCTCCAGAAATCGGCTCCGGGTATTTTCATGCGGGTCTACAATACCGTTGATCCATCCTGGCCCTTCCAGATGTCGATGGGGACGAACAGTTTTGGAGACAGTTATGCCAGTTTACGTATCTCAACCGGTTGGCCAAATCAGTTAACCATTCACAAAAGCGGACGGCTTGGTTTCGGGACGGATGTTCCGGGAACTGCCCAGGGGATGGAAAGTTGTCTGATTGAGTTTGCTGACGATGACCCGCTTCATTCCGACTGGGGAATGCGCCTGGCTACAGACATGCCGAATGGCTATCCTGCTGTAATATTTGCCAAATCAGCCGGAACAATTGAATCTCCGACTGTTGTTTCAGACGGACACATGTGTGGCGGGTTTCTTTTTACAGGATATAATGGAACAAAATATACCAGACTTGGTGAAGTCCGGGGTGAAGTAGACGGAAATGTGACTGGTGGCGGAGCTGAAGATATGCCGGGTCGTATTGTTTTCTGGACCAAACTTGATAATACCGGTGGTGACGGAGTTGAACGGATGCGTATTACAAACCGTGGATTTGTTGGTATTGGATCAACAGCACCCCAGGGTATTCTGGATGTAAGAGGTGGTACAGCAACCAGCGGAAGTGGTACTCCCATCAATATTTATGCACAAAGCGGATTTGCCTCCGGCAATACAAACGGAGGAGGGATTATCCTGATGACCGGGTCAAGCAATGGCACGGGTACCATAGGAAACATTGGTATCGGAACAGCCACACCACAGGGATACCTGGATATCCGTCCGGCCAATCCTGTACCTCCAAATAACCTGGGTCAAAACGGCAAGCATATTTTGATTTATGCTCAGAATGCTGCGATTACAGGAACATCCGCTGTGAATTATAATGGAGGAAATATCATTCTTTTCCCGGGAGCCCCCATGAATGCCGGAACCAACGGCTATGTAGGTATTAATACAACCACGCCCATTGAAATGCTGGATGTAAA
>CAYLTH010000157.1:0-6070 GCA_964386485.1 uncultured Bacteroidales bacterium
AAATTTACAATGGTTGAGTCAAAAGCCATTTCAATAATGGGATGAATTCAATATCGCCTTCAAAACCAGGCAAATTCTGGAGAAATAAACTGGCCTGACAACGTCATGGAAGATATGCGAACACTTTAACACTTGAACACTTGAACACTTGAACACAAATTCCCCCGATGCACTGCCAAAAGCGAAAATATATCAATCTACCAGTATATCAATTCTAAGGAAGAATCACGCCGGTTGAAGATCCAAAGGCAATAAAGGCCTGACTGGCAATGAATTGTCCGGTATTGTCGTCCCGGCCCTGTAGAAGGTATTTTGCTGCAGGAGTATTGTAGGTATTGACAGCATCTATGCACAAGGTACCCAGAAGCTGTCCCTTTCCTTTATTGCGGTTAATGATCAATCCGAGCTTCATCCCCGGGAAATCGCTGAGCATATTCTGGTCTCCCTCGCTATCACCGGCAACCAAAACAGGGTCGTATCCGTATTTTCCCCCGGGGCCGGCCAGTTCAGCCAGGATAGCCTCGGTTTTCCCGGTTTGGTAGGTGAACGGAAAACCAACAACCAATTTATTGATCATTTTACCCTGACTATCAAATTGGGGTCTCAGACCCAGACAATGAGAAGGAGTCATTGTTAAAGCCAAAAAGGCTGTTGGATGAAACCGAACTGATAACATCCTCCATGGATGCTGTACAAATCCAGACATCGAATCCGGCCGCCCGTAGTTTATTGTATAATTCAACCTGTTCCGGGTAACATCGCCATCCGTTTTTCCAGGTGATGCTCAGCTGTCCGGCAAGTTGTCCGGGTAGCTCAATCGCGGAAGGACTTGTCCAGGTCTCCTTCCCGATGGGTTGTGTCAGTTGCCATTGCGCCGCATCGATAACCATCTGGCGGATCTGCGTTTCAGTCAGACCGTAAAACAGATAAACAGCGTAGGTATAGGAAACACTGACGCCAAAATCTGCGTCCAGTCCATCATAGAGCCAGCGAACCTTGGCAATAAAATTGCTGTAATGCGGATTTAATTTCACCTGCTCCAGCGAAAGACTCCCTCCTCCCCCCAGTCCGCTGTAATTTGAATACAACCAGGTATAACTCCCCTTAATGTCTTTCGCAATGTCTTTAACTGCAAAATTGACTCCTGATTCCGTAAAAACCATATTTGTATCCACACCGGTGCGGATCACCTGGTCTAGTTCTTCGGGTGTACATCCAAATTTCAGGTTTATAATCTGATAGATCATGGTGGCTTCCTCTGTATCCCAGAAGGTGCAGGTATTGTCCCAGTCGAAAATTACATAGGGTGGTTTTAAGGAATTGTAATTGCTACTTCGCTTCCCATACGTATCGATCAGATTCTCAATCCTCGATTTGTTAAAAACATCCCAGTTCCCGCTTAGTGTTGTAGGAGGATAAACCTGTGCTGAAGATTGATCCTTATTGCAGCTTAACTGAATACCACTTAGGATGATCAAAATAAACATTACCCTGTTCATGTGTGCCTTTCTGATTATTTATTAAAAACCTGCGCTCCTGCAGAAAGGGTAAAGTTAAGAGAAATTACTTCACACAAGGGATTTGAAGAATTTTGTCCTGCCCTAGTTGTTTGGATGATTATGAACATCTACCCGTCCTGCCAGGGAGGATGTAAAACCGATGTAAAACTTATCGGCTGATTGAGAGTATATTACGTAAATATAAAACATAAAAAAAGCCGCATAAGCGGCTGATCTTAGTTGCGGGGGAAGGATTCGAACCTCCGACCTTTGGGTTATGAGCCCAACGAGCTGCCACTGCTCCACCCCGCGATTTGTGAGTGCAAAGATAAGTTTTTTTTTCCTTTCTTGAACAAAATAATAAAAATTACTTCTAATTCCGGTTAGAGAACCAGATAACAAATTGAATTAGAATACTATAAACAGGGTTTATTGTTGTACTGTCTCCCCTCATTTTTTGCTGATTCCCACCGGTTTCAATTAATTTACCTATTATTGTCGCCGATAAAACGTCGAAAAGACCGGAATGGAAGGAGAAAATAAAATTGTCATCCAAATGTATTATACGCTGACGTGCCCGAATTGTGTGATTCTGAAACGAATGCTCGAAGAGGTACTTCCCGCTTTTGATGACCGGTTTGTATTCAAAAGAAGTCTTGCGAATTCACCCCGTGGATTTTACAATACAACAAAATTAGGTATTCACACGGTTCCGACACTCCTGATCAACAATGAGATTGTATTCAGAAGTGTTCCGACCAAAGAAGAATTGATCAGCAAATTAAAGAGTTATTAATTTAAACACTTAATGTAATGGCAGAAAAGAAAAAACTCAGATGCCCGATAGGAGTACCGGGTGGTATATTAGCAGCCGTAGTTGGCGTAATCGGTATTGTGGTGAACATCATTGACTTCAGCTGGTTTCCCTTGCTGAGCTCCGTTGCCCTGTTCTTTCTCGCCGGGCCTTTCGTGCGAATTACCATGATGGTGCATAGTGCCAATGACCGCCTGGATGAACTGGAAAGTAAATCCAGGTAAGATTTTCATATATTTTAAAAACACGGCGAACCAACAATTCTCCTTTATTTCATTCGTGGGGCGTCATTTCGACTGAAAGGAGAAACCTCATTTTTTAAGCAATACCAATAAAAAGCAGGTTCCTCCCTCCGGTCGGAATGACGGGGCGCTCGCGTTCATATGGAATAATAACCCTCCAAAAGGAGGCTTTGCCTCCTTTTGGAGGGGATTGCTTTTTTGATCATGCGTGCGGCTTGTCATTTCGACTGAAAGGAGAAACCTCCTCTTCAATGAACAGGCAAACATCGTTTTCCCCATACCCATCTTCAACAACTTTCCCATATCAGAATTGTTTACTATCCATGAAACTATTTGGAAAACAATTATCGGGCATATTTCTGGTGTGGCTGATGGTCAGTTCTGCCGGATATAGTCAGGGTAAGCCGGCGCTGGATGATTTCTCAGCCGTTCTCCTGAAGGATCAGGTATATCTGAGCTGGGTTATTACGGTGGGAAGCACATGCGACGGCACAAAAATTTACCGATCTGCCGACACACTCAATTTTGATCAGATTGGTGATATTCAGGGAATATGCGGAAGTACCTCGGCTCCACAGTCTTATTTCTTTTACGACACAATACCTTTAAAAAACGCCACGAATTATTACAGGCTTGAATTGGGTGCCCTGGGGTATTCGCAAATCGTATCTGTTGATTATATTTCCCTCAATAACAACAACTTCGATATTCGGCCACACCCGGCATTTCATGAAACCAAAATCTATTTTCACAATCCGCAGAATGATTTCTCTCAACTCAGCATCTTTACCCTGGAAGGAAAAACTGTCGCAAACCTGTCAACAAAAGAACCTCATTTTACATTGAATGTCAGCAATTTTATGCCGGGAATGTACGTATTCGCCATCATTTCTCCTTCCGGGAAATTGAAAACAAAGGGTAAACTGATCATTCAGCATTAATGTGCCATAACAAAAACGACTATTACAGAAAATAACTTAAGCAGTCAACATCTCCAACGTGGATAAAGCAATGGCAACCCCAACCCCCGTTCAGGAAAAAGCGCTTTACAAACAAGCGTATTGGTTAAGCCTGTTTACCATCGGCTATAACATAGTCGAAGGATTGATTGCAACCATCATCGGGTATCAGGATGAGACCCTAACGTTGTTTGGTTTTGGGGTCGACAGCTTTATTGAGGTTTTATCGGGAGCCGGAATTGCTGCCATGATTCTTCGGATGCGCAGAAACCCCGAAAGCAATAAAAGTGCATTCGAGACCCGTGCCCTGAAAACGACCGGCATCGCATTCTATCTGCTTGCTGCCGGATTGCTGGCCGGGATTATCCTAAACCTGATCCAGGGACATAAACCGGAAACCACCCTTTGGGGCGTCATCATTGCCCTGATCTCTATTCTGGTCATGCTCTGGCTGGTGATTGCAAAAAAACGGATTGGCAAAAAACTCCATTCTGATCCAATTATCGCGGATGCAAATTGTACAAAGATCTGCATTTATATGTCGGTTATTTTACTGATTTCCAGTCTGCTGTATGAATTAACCGGATTCGCTTACGCGGATGCAATCGGGACTGCCGGACTGATCTACTTTTCGGTTTCCGAAGGGAAAGAAGCATTTGAAAAAGCAAAAGGGAAAAGCTGTTCATGTTGCGATCATGCTGCCGGTTGCTAATCCGCACATCCGCACATCCGCACATCTGCACATTTGCACATCCCCATTTGCAAATCAAAAAACCAATTAACTGATTCAATTTGCAAACTGAATGATCTGTAAATGAGGAAAATGTAAAATTTATTGTGTTCAAATGACAATATGAGGTTCCTCGCTTTCGCTCGGAATGACACACCGCTCCGGATCATAAGAGAAAATAACCCTCAGGAGGCGCAGCCTCCTGAGGGGATTGCTTTTTTTTACAAATGTGCGCCGTCATTTCGACTGAAAGGAGAAATCTCCTTTTAAATTGGCAACATTCTGTGCCTGCCTTATTTGCATATCAATCTGCACATACGCACATGTTCACATCTGCAAATCTGCACATCCCCATTTGCAAATCATAAAACCAATCAACTGATTCAATTTGCAAGCTGAATGATCTGTAAATGAGATAAATGAGCAGGTTATTGTGTGCAAATGTGCAGTTCTGCTCGTGTGCGGATGTGCAGGATATTTATGCAAGTGGGTTGTTAACACTTAATATTACTGGTCAACCATAAATTTTAACCCTATTTTTTTTGGTCAACCGTAAATATTAAGCTTAATTTTGTCGGTTTAGCATAAATATTCACTACTTTTGTAAAAAATCCATCATTATGATTATTGATCGTCTGGTAAAAAAACAGGTGACGGAAGCCTTAATGCTTCAAAAAAAAGTGATCCTGATTTATGGTCCCCGTCAGGCCGGGAAAACGACACTCTCAAAACAGATTATCCGTGATTCTGGTTTAAAAACACTCTCCGTGAATGCAGATCAGACCAAATATATTGATGTTTTGTCCAGCCGCGATCTGACAAGACTGCGCGCGCTGGTTTCCGGGTATGAATTACTCTTTATTGACGAAGGACAGCGAATACCGGAGATCGGAATTAACTTAAAAATTTTACATGACGAAATTCCGGAGCTTCGCATTCTGGTCACCGGTTCCTCCTCATTTTTACTCTCCGGCAAAGTTTCCGAATCCCTGGCTGGTCGCAAACGGGTGTTTACGCTTTTACCGGTATCCATGCAGGAACTTGCAGGAATACTCAATCCATTTGAGTTAAATGATCAGCTGGAAAGTCGTTTGATTTTCGGGTCCTACCCGGAAGTCATAACGACAGGAAATGATAAAGAGAAAGAATCCTATCTCGAGGATGTTTCTTCCTCCTTCATTTTTAAAGATATTCTCGAACTGGAGATGATAAAATACCCCATGAAAATTAGGGAGTTATTGAAATTACTTGCCTTTCAGATCGGGTCCCAGGTTTCTGTTCATGAACTTGGCCGGAGTCTTGGACTGAATCAGGAAACAGTAGAACGCTATCTGTTTTTACTGGAGCAATCGTTCATCATTTTTAAACTGGCAGCCTTCAGCCGTAATCCCCGCAAAGAAATCAGCAAATCGCAGAAATACTATTTCTATGATTTGGGTATCCGCAATATCCTGATTGATAATTTGAAACCGCTGAATCAGCGAAATGATTCCGGCGAATTATGGGAAAACTTTGTCATTGCAGAACGAAAAAAATATCTGCTGATTAATCAAAAGTCAGCCAATAGCTATTTCTGGAGAACTTATTCCGGAACAGAAATCGATTATGTAGAAGAAACAGGAGGTGAATGTTTTGCATTTGAAATTAAATCCGGAAAATCAAAGGTCAGAATACCGGCGAGCTGGCAGGATAACTATGGATCAAATTTCCAAATCGTTAACAAAGAGAATTACCTTACCTTTATAAGCTGATTTTCGAATTCAAAAAAATAATCCCATGTCCAGAATGCTTAAATCGGTTTTCCCCGGGAAATACATTCAGGGAGC
>CAYLTH010000158.1:0-386 GCA_964386485.1 uncultured Bacteroidales bacterium
GCCTTCTGCAAACATCAGATCATCGTCCGTCAGGGTTGCAAATTTCTGTTTGAGCTTACCTTTTTGCTCATTCCAGTTGCCTTTTACTTCTGTAGTATTCATTTTTTTGAAATTATCTTGTGAATTGATTTTCACGATACAAAGGTGAGTCCATTAATTTCAGAAAGAGTTACACAACTTTGGGAATAAGTTATATCATTCACATGTTTTCCAGGGTGCTGTTCCTGTTATACTGTAACCTTTGGATGAAAACTGAACTTCAAACCCTTCCTTATCTTTTTTCAAGTCCATTTCACAGATCAGCCCCTTGTCTGTGGTTGGGCTTTTTTTTGCCATGCTGTATTTGATTAATATCAGCGTTCCGAAATGGGTGGGCAGGAATAGAA
>CAYLTH010000158.1:396-6050 GCA_964386485.1 uncultured Bacteroidales bacterium
ATAAGTTATATCATTCACATATTTTCCAGGGTGCTGTTCCTGTTATCCTGGAACCTTAAGGCGAAAACTGAACATCGACCCTCTTAATCATTTTTTAAGTCCATTTCATTGTTTAACCCCTTGCCTGGGTTGGACTCTTTGTTGCCATGCTGTATTTGATTAATATCAGCGTTCCGAAATGGGTGGGCTGGATTAGAAGAATGAAGTGAAAGATGAAATTATCCCGGAGTACTTCGGGTCTGAAAATTTCAGAAAGGTATTGCATTCCGTATATAAATATTGTAACTTTAACCTCTCAATGTTTTCTTAAATGAAAATTTTGCATTATCCTACCTGTCTGCGCTGCATAAGGTCAGGAGTTACTCTTCTCCACAAAAAGAGGTCTTCTTAAATCAGGTCAGATTCGAGAGTAAATTCATTGTCAGTAAAGAAACAAATTATTATTTCTTGATCTTATGAAAAAGATTAAAATTTCGATTTTTGTCATTTTAGCAGTAATTGTCAGCGTCACCTATCAGTTACCTTCATGATCTTTTTAATGCCAGACCAATTATTCCCGATCACCCGAACCACATAGATGCCTGGATCATGGCCTGAAAGGTTCATTTCCTGTTTTCTTCCACGGGTGATCTTCTTTTCCAGAATCAGCGATCCCATCAGGTTATAGCATTGAATTGTAACCGGAGTTTCATCCGGGTCTGCTGAAAGCGCTATCGTGAAATCGTCACTGGTAGGATTAGGATAAATGATGAATCCGTCATCCCAAACAACAATGCCCTTGCTTAAATCATCGGGGGTGGAATAAAAAATGTTGGACGGCAAGGTTGGCGTTGTGCACCATGGGCCTGATGGCGCAATATACCCCCATATATAACCACCTGACTGAACTATTGTGCCTGGCGAATAGATAATGTTCTGTCCGGCGATCATCGTGGCGCTACCGCCGCTTTGAACCATGAACGTTGTTCCGTTGCCGGCTACAGTGATGGTTTGGGTGGCGTTGAAACATGGTGTCTCGCCATCCCCGACAGAATCGTTGGCAACAGAGATTGATGCGGGCACTGGTGCAACTATGGTGAAGGTTTGAACAGGTGCAAACGGGCTTCCGGCAAAAGAGTTGTCGATCGCCTGAACACTCCAGTAATAGGTACCGGGTTGCAGGCTGTCGATGTGCCAGAAATTATCCAGAGAAGTGTTTCCAATTTGTGGTACTTTACGGAATCCGGTTGTAATATCTGCCAATGGAGAAACAACAAATGAACTGTCAGATGCTTTTCCCAGATAGATATTGTATGAAAGGGAATTTTGATTTGTTGAATTGTCCACACTCTTTTCCCAGTTCAGGACAACACTGTTTGATGTGGTGGTTGCTAAGGGGTTGGCAGGAACTGAAGGAAATGCATTCACCATAAAAGAATCGGTCCCATTACAATTCCGGTAAATAGCGGTGACATCTTGATTTTGTTCATTCAAGCCTGAAATCATAAAATCCAGAAAACCGTCATTGTTATAATCTCCCTGTGCAAGTGTAACATAGGCTAAATTCGGCATACCGGTATTGGAAATTTGAGAAAATGAAACTCCTCCTTCATTTTTATAAATATTCATTCCTTTTCCCGGATAGTTAATGAAACCACCCAATACAACATCAGGATAGCCATCGGCATTTACATCAACCCATTTTGAAAATCCGCGAAAAATTCCAGGAAGCATTTGATTCAGAAGACCGGTCACCATGAATTCCGAAAACACCCCTGCATCGTTTCTGAATATTTTTGTACATGAATTATAAACAGTACCCTGACTGCCAGACAACAATAAGTCAAAATCTCCATCACGATCAAAATCTCCCCAATCTAAGGAACCAAGGTTCACGCCGGGCAAATTGGCAAGGATGTCAATCAATTGACCATCGTCATTACGGTATATAATGGTTTTCCGAAGATTGTCTGCCGTGTAAATTCCACAAATTGCAAGATCCTGATCCCCATCGTTATCGTAATCGCACCAGGCTGTTGCACCAGACCGGAACCCCAAAAGGTTTAGTGTGGATTCTTCATAAACACCCTGCCCTGAATTAAGAAATATTTTTGAAATCTGCGCGCCTGTGGTTGCCTCTTCTCCTGCATGCACATAATCCAGGATATTTTTTGTGTACAGATCTCCAAACGTTGCAACCTCGTCACCTAATACCGGAGATAATGTTTGGGTACAAATAAATTGATCGTTACCGGTATTTTTAAATATTTTTTCCCCCACTAATAAATCCAAATTGCCATCGGAATCGATATCGCCCCAGTTAGGCCCTCCAGATCCGGAAAGTGAAATTCCAATATCCTGAAATATTCCGTTGTTATTCTTGTATATTTTCGTTGAGGATGCAATGTCGAGATCCCCGTCCTTGTCATAGTCGGAAAAAGTAAAAGATGAAATTTCAGGGAGTATACCAAGATTCTCTTGTTTAAAAACGAACATATTGATGGTAATCTCAGTATTATTTTCCCCCCAGCTGGTCCCATCGTAAGCATTCAAATGCAAATAGTCAGTAATCAATGAAGTATTTTTATAGTGTAAACCGGAAATCTCAGAAAAAGGGAAAATCTGGTTGACTGTCACCGGGATTCCATTGAATAAAAGTGTTCCGGTAAGAGGCAGAGTTTCTACCCTTATGGATTGTATGGAATCACCTTCGGGGTCAAAATAATTATCAATAAAAGAGGCACGATTAAAAGCCATTTCAGTGTTCAGGTAAGCTCTTTCAGTAAAATCAAACAAGTCAGAGGGGAGGTTATTTCCAGAAACGGTAAAACTGTCAATGACTGAAAAATCAGAGGCTGAATACCCGTTGTCAATTGCCTGGACACTCCAAAAATATTTCCCATTCACCAATTTTTTCAAATTAAATGTGGAATGGAAACCTATATTTCCAGGCTTGACCACCCGATTATAACCATTATCCCAATTGGAAGATGGAGCCATAATTTCTCCACCCGACGCACTTGTTCCAACCCGGATGTTGTAGCTCAATGAATTAATATCAGTGGTGTTGTCAAGGGAGGGATTCCATGAAAAAGTTACATCATTATTGATTACTACTGCATGGAGATTAGCTGTGGCAGAAGGTGCTTCATTGATAAAATTGGTCATATTATTAAAAAGACTAAAATGAAATTTATAGTTTCCTATATATCCCCAGGAAAGAATATCCAGCTTTGAGTCGTTGTTGAAATCACTGAATGAGGCATTTAATCCGTCGAAATTGTTTTGAACCATGGTAAACAAATCATTTCCGTTATTACGAAAGAGGTTTATCCCCAGCAATAAATCCAGGTCGCCATCTGAATCATAATCACCCCAGCAAGCATTCTGGCATTTTAAACTGTCAAAACCAGGAACAACTATGTTCGTGAAGTAGGAAGAATCATTCCGATATAAAACTGTCGTATCTGAAAACATACCTGTCCTGCCAGTTATCAGTATGTCCTGATCGCCATCTGAATCATAATCGCCACAGATAATTTTTCCCTCAGAAACGTTGACCAGTCCGCGGGTCAATTCTGAAAAAGTTTCATTGCCGTTATTATGAAATAATTTTGTTTGAAAATTCCAGTTACCAGGAGCGCCGCTCATTACCAAATCCTTATAACCATCATTGTCTAAATCGCTCCAGGCTGCCTTTACCCCCTGTCCCCAGGATGGAAAAGGCAAGTTGTTAACCTCTTGGAACTTCTGGTTTCCGAGATTTTCATACAACCCGGTTTTAAAGGCGAAACCGGATGAGCCAGCAAGAAAAACATCCAATTTTCCATCATTGTTATAATCAACAAATGAAATAGTGCCGCTCACGTTATAAAACGGGGTTTGTACTTCGGTGAATATTCCGGCATCATTCCTGAATAATTTTGTACGAATTCCTCCCATTTCACCACAAATGATAATATCCTGGTCCCCATCATTGTCATAATCGCCAACATCTATACTTGCATCAGAGTATCTGAAAGGTATACCTGTACTAAAATCAGTAAAGATACCAGCATCATTCCGATACATTCTTGTACCGGAAGGATAACCGCTGATCAACAAATCCAGGTCATTGTCCATGTCATAATCAAAAAAAAGTGCATCTCCGTCAAATCCATAGAATACCTGGGTTGATTTAAGAAACGGGTTAGCGATGATATTCACTGATCTTGTCAAAGTATCAGTCATACTGTTTTTATATATTATCTGCGTTATTTGATAGGATCCCGCACTGTCAAAAACATGTAAAGGATTTCGGAAATTGCTCGAATCACCATCCCCAAAAAACCAAAAGCAACTATCCGGGTTTCCCTTTGAAAAATCAATAAACTGATAGTGTAATAATGAGTCAGTTTCATGAATTTCAAAGTCAGCAGTCAACGCTGAATATTTGGGTTTTATCCCAATGACCATTTTTTGAGAAAAATTGAAATTTAACATTTGAGGTGTGAGGTTGTCAATTGACCAAAAGCCATCACAGGAGCCACTCCAGCCCCAATTCATATGAAAATAATCTCCCTGGTATCCATCACACACGAATGCATGTCCTGATGTTTCCCAAACATTATATCCCACATAAAGTACCGGTCGGGTGTGATTGATTTCAAATCTGATTGTATCTTTCCAGAGGTTGTCAGGATAGTATTGTCGTTTTAAGTGTGCCATTGAATCCGAATAATCGAAGTATTTTTTCATACCAATAAGGGCATCGAATTCATAGGCCCCGGAAGCTGCCGGAGAATAATCCATATTGGAAGCTACACCACAATGAAATAACAGCATGGCAACATCTTGATTTGATGTTGTTAAAATTGAAGGCATGTTTGACCAATTGTAGTCGGTTTCATTAAAAAAAGCAGAAATTCTTCCATACTCCGGGTGGAATTTTCCAATGTAATCATGTTGTCCCATACCTCCTTCAGGGTAGTTCCAATACTTTAGAATTTGCCCCATGGCAGTGGCAGTGCAACCAGTGGGTACATTCCCGCAGGTAAACCCGGGGGATGGGCACATTTCATTATAGTAACATCCCTGGTCCCACATCGTTGTTAACAGCGGCCCAACCGTATCACCCGGCATATTCGAAAAGTTATTGGCCAATATCTCATCCCATTTTGACACCGAGGCATCCGACTGGATATTCAGTATGAATGCTGTATCAATCTGCCTGGCATACCCGTCAAACCAGCTTTTCACGGCTTCATTCGTGATGGAATCGGGAACCGGGTGGTCAAACCCGTAGCCCAGTACCGGGTTTACCGCATCGTTGGCTGAAACCATTACGAACCCGCCTTTATCGAAAGAATAAACGTAAAAGCAGGTTCGGCCACCCCTTTTATATTCCTTGACCTTTAAAACAGATACATTTTTCTTTGCAGCAGGAGCATGGTGCCGGTACCAGTTCAAAGCCACTTTGCGCGCAAGGGTTTCATCTACTTTTTCTCCATAAAGCTTAAATGAAGACAATGCGATGGTGCAGATGATCAAAAGGAGTTTTACTCTCATATTGTGGGTTGTAATGTCCTGATTCCTGTCCAATTTCTAAAACAGGCGAAATAATCTTCTGGTTTTTCATCCCAGTATAAAGGATCTGTCGGGAAGTAATTTCGGTTTTAGCAAATCTAAAGAAAAAA
>CAYLTH010000159.1:0-4444 GCA_964386485.1 uncultured Bacteroidales bacterium
TCATCAAATTGCCATCAGCACATCAGCACATTTGCACATCAGCACATTAGCACATTTTTTCAGCAGCCGCCTTCCGCTCCCGACGGCTTTACAACCGGCGTAACCTTCACTTTTTCCTTTTCCCTTTCCCCTTTTTCCTTTTCCCTTTTTCCTTTTTCCTTATCCCCTTCCTCCGCCGTTCCTTTAAAAAACTGACTCGCTGCTTTCCGGAATTCGAATTGTTCGAAATCGGCTTTCGAGGCTGTAACCGGTGGTTCTGTGGGTGTTAGAATGGTCTGCATCCAGGCATTTAATCCACCCTTCATAACAAAAATATTTTTATATCCGGATCGCTTACAAAGAAGCCATGCCTGTTCAGCATAAATATCATTATTCGAGAAGAAAACGATACGACGGCTGCTTTGGTTGAGGGTTTCCGAATTTTCCGGTTTCAGGATATCGGCCAGCGGGATATTCAGGGCATCGGGGAGCGTCCAGGCAGAATATTCAGCGGCAGTGCGCACATCAACTAAAGCATAGAAAGGGTCTTTGTTGATAATGGCTTTTGCTACCTGATCGGTCGACTGAAAGCGGGTCTGGTCGTTTATTTCGAGCAGAAGATGCCGTGGATTGAGTTCTTTGCTGTGTTTGGATTCGGGCAGCAGTACCAGTCCGAGTGCCAGAATGATCAAAACAGGGGCGAGATAATAAAATCCTTTATTATTCATATTATTATTGTTTAATAGTCAACTTTTTTGATCTTTTTATTGATCAGTGCGGTTACATAAAACGCCATAATAGCGACTAAGGTGAGGAGCAGGGTGAAGACTTCTGCCGACAAGCCCAGTGTTTCATAAATTGTGGCTGATCCCATGTTCCCTTTTCCGTAGAAAACAGAATACAAGGGGAATACTTCTGAAAATAGGAGAATTCCGATTGCCATTCCACCTGTGAAAACCATGGCATCGATTTTGCCGATAGCGGCCCCGCAAAAGGAAGTGCCCGGACAAAATCCGCCCATGATAAAACCAAGTCCCATGATAATTCCGCCTACAATGGTCGATTGTATGAAAAATGGGTTAATGTAAATCATGCTCATGTCAATCCAGCCCATATACCCAAAGTATAGCAGGCCGATAGCGGCTGTGGTGGCGGCGGTAAAGAAAACCTTCAGCACAACAAAGTCGTAGCCGTAGAATACGCCGGCAAGTTTACGTGAACTGGAAAATCCCGATGATTCGAGTACAAAACCGAAAGCCATTCCGATCAGTACTGCTATCACATTGCTCCATGCCGGGTCGATAAATCCCTGAGGTATTAGTGGTCCCATAATGTTTCTATATTAAATCCAGTTTTTTCTAAAGAAATACGCAAATACATAGCCTGAGCCAAAGATGGCCATCATGGCAACAAAGCCGGCGAGGGATAAGGATGCCATGCCGGTAAGTGCTGCACCACTTGTGCAACCGCGACCGAATTGAGAGCCTATTCCAAATGCCAGTCCGCCCAATGCCGCAAATATCAACCGGCGTTTGGCCGTAATTTTGGGACTATGTTCAACTTTAAGTTTAAGTCTGCCGGCTAATGCACCCGAAATGAAGGCACCTGCCAGAATTCCGATAACTTCAAATACCAGCCAGTTACTCATGGGATTGCCTTCGGCCAGAATCTTTTTGTAATAGGGGGAGGTATCGGCATGCGTTGGGGTAATCGTATGTACAACAGAGGTTACTGTACTTTTTACAGCTCCACTGGCTCCGAGACCACGTCCGGTGATGTAGAAGGTTGCCAGCAGGATGAATCCGAGCAAAATTCCACCCAGATAGGGGTTCAGATATTTTTTACTGCGATCAGACATTGTTTAAATTTTGAATTTTAAATTTTGAATTTTGAATGATGGGTTTTAGTACAGATACCGGGTAATCTGGCCTGCTTCAACCATGATAAAGCGGAAGACCAATCCACCGATGAGGATCAGCAAAGAAGGAATCATTGCCGGGATATGGTAGCCCCGGAGTTCGAGAAATTCGAGGACAGCCGGAAAAATCAAACCAAGCAGCACTACGAAAACCCAGAACGGAACGGTAAACGCTCCTCCCAGAAATAACTCTGCGGCTTCAATCTGAACAGCCGAACTGGCCAGAAATCCCATAAAAAGGTGGATAATCAAAAACAATTCAATGCTGATCAGCAATAAATCGATTTTGCTCAGGAGTCGGCGCTCAGCTTTATTTTTCGACATCCACATAATGGTTGCAACACCGGTGGATAATCCTGAGACCAGGAACAAAGGTCCAAGCAGGGAGGTATTCCACAAGGGGCGCGCGTTGAAGGCCGAGAGCAAAATACCTGTATAAATACCAAGAATAACTGCCTGAGCGATCATGAGCCAGGCCACATATTTCCGGTATTCGATGAATAGTTTTTCGAATTTTTCAAGAATCGGGTATTTCCAGTTCCAGTCGGGAACCAGTTCTTTCAGGTAGCTGGCCGACCATGCGATGGAAACGGGGGAAATAAACAACAAAACCCAGGCACCCCACGACATCGGGGATTCGAACCGCATAATCGTATACAATTGCCAGAAATAGGCTTTGTGTTTCAGGTCGATAAACAAACAGAGCAGACCAATTACCAGGGCTGCAGGAACCACGAATGTGGCCCATTTAACCGTAGTTGGCATTTCTTTTTCTTTGCCCAGAATGGTATATAAAGCAGCAAAAAACAAGATCCCAGCTGATAATCCGCCCAGGAAAAGGTAGACAGGGATTGACCAGTGCCAGATTTCGAGATAGGGGTCGATTTTGGGTATCCACCGACCGCTGACAAATAATTCCTCTTTCATTTTTTCTGATGGATTAAGTTAAATAATAGATCTGGGGTTTGGTTCCGGCTTCGGGAGCCAGCATTTTAAACCGTCTGTTTTCGAGTGCACGGCTCACATCACTGTTGGGATCGTCGAGGTCGCCGAAATACATACATTTGGTCGGGCAAACCGAGACACAGGCGGGGTTGTACCCCTGTTCAATCCGGTGGAGGCAGAAGGTGCATTTGTCGACATAGCCTTCGGGGTGTGAATAGCGTGCATCGTAGGGGCAGCTTTGGATACAGGCCCCGCAGCCGATGCATTTGTTGTGGGTAACCGTAACGATACCGCCTTGTTCAAAATGACTGGCACCGGTAGGGCAACAGCGCACACAGGGTGCATTTTCGCAATGGTTGCAGCGTTCGGTACGCAACTCGATTTCCAGTTGCGGATAGGTTCCGGCCATCACTTCCACCACCCAGTCGCGGCAAAACCCGACAGGCACTTCATTTTCGACCTGACATGCCACGACGCAATCGCTGCAGCCTACACATTTTTTTGTATCAATAGCCATTGCATATCTCATGACTGGGCCTCCTTTCCGGGATCTTCGGTGATAAATGTTATGAAATTGCTGCGCATACCCGTTCCTCCCATTAACGGATCGATTCTTACCTGGGTAATGAGTTCGGAATCGTTAGCACCGCGTCCGTATGCGGTGCTGAGTTTTTTATTGTGGTGACCAAATCCGTGGACCATGTAAACAGAATCCCAGCGAATACGTTCGGTGACTCTCACTTTAATCGGAAATCCGGAGACAACGCCGTCCTGATTTTTCAGCCAGACATACTGATCTTTTTTCAGGTTCCAGATAGCAGCCACCTTTGGGTTAACCCAGACGGAGTTTTCTTTCATGAGGTCGACCAGCAGGGGGTTATTGGCGGTGCGGCTGAAGGTATGCATCGGAGCGCGGCCATAGATGAGGCGGTAGAATCCTTCGGGTGGTTCGGGATGTGCGGTATATACCGGCATCGGGTCGAAACCAAGTGATGCCAGTTGTTCGGAGTAGAATTCGATTTTGCCGGAAGGAGTTTTCAGGGTCAGTCCGGTTTCTTCATTCATATATAAAGGACCTTTGGCTCGCGGATATTTTTTAACGCCAATCCGTTGCATTTCCTCCAGCGAGGTTCCCATTTGTTTGAATTGCCAATCGAGTACTTCAGAATAGTTTTTCCAGGGGAACCAGGCACCCAGTCCGAGTTTTTCTCCCAGTTGTTTGGCGATCCACCAGGATGGTTTTGAATCGTACATGGGTTCTGTTGCCGGCATTCTGAGGGCAATCCAGGGTTCGCGGTGGGCTTCATTCCGGATGTCATCATACCGTTCAAGATAGGTGCACTCCGGCAAGACTACATCAGCAAAGCCGGTAATTTCCATGGGCATGGTATCCACAACCACCATGAAATCAAGGGCATTCATTGCCTGGGTCAATTTTTGTTTATCCGGCATGGTGAGGGGGAGATTGGTCCCGGCTACGATCCATGCATGGATCTGATTTTTGTTTTCAGGACCCGGAATGCTGGCATCAATAAAGGCATTGGAAACGGAAAGACCTGCCAGAGGATACCGTCCGTTCAGGGTTTCTTTCCACGACCAGGC
>CAYLTH010000159.1:4544-6040 GCA_964386485.1 uncultured Bacteroidales bacterium
TGTTCTTTTAGTTTGTCGAGGCCGGTTGAATATTTTTCAACATATTCTTTGTCATACAGTTCTTCATGAATAATTACATGAATCCAGGCCAGTAGCAGGGCTAAATCGGTAGCGGGTTTTATAGGTAGCCAGTATTTGGATTTGCCGGCTGCTGTAGAGAATCGCGGATCAACCGTGATGATGGTTGTTCCCCGGTCGATGGCATCCGACATTTCCTGTACCTGGCCGTTGTGCATATTTTCACCGATGTGGGATCCGATCAGCACCAGACAGCGGGTATCCCGGATATCTGTGGGTTCGGGTGCTCCGACTGAGGTTCCAAAGGTCATTTCAAAGCCAACTTCCCGGGGGCCACGGCATTGAGCATAGGAGGGAGCCGCAATATTGGATGAACCAAAGGCTTTGAGCAAATGTCCGAAGTGATGGCCGGGAGAACCGTGGTTAAACAGTGCAATACTCTCCGGCCCATATTTACCGGAAGTTTCTTTCATTTTTTTGGCAATCAGATCCAGGGCTTCGTCCCAGGAGGCTTCGCGGAAGGTCTGTTCCCCGTTTTCTTCTACACGGATCAAGGGTGTTTTTAGCCTGTCTGTATCTGTATACATACCGATACCGCCTGTTCCACGTGGACAAAGCCGACCGTTACAATGGGGATCGTCTTCATTACCGATTATTTTCAGAATTTTTCCGTCCTCATTGGTATACACCCATGCGGCACATTTCCAGAAGCATACTTCACAATAGGTCGGAAACCGTTTAATGCCTGAATCTCCGGACTTTCCGAGTTTTGTAATCTCATCCATTACGGATGATCCCATGCTTATCCGGGACAATCCTGCAGCCGCGGCAATGGTTCCTGCACTGATTGCTGAGATTTTGATAAATTCTCTGCGGGTTTTCATGAATTCTATGGTTAATTTTTATATGTAATTATTGACATATAATACGTGTACAAAATTAAAAATTTTATAGCTTTGTATGGTCATAAATCATCCAGTTTTTTTGACTGGCTATTATCTTGGAAACGCTTGAATATCAACACATATGGAATTGATTTCTGATCAAAATTGTAATTTATATTTGTTCTAAATAAATTCTGTTTCCGGATGCCTTATTTTTACTGCAAAAGAGTGTTGATTTATTTAAAAAATATCGTTTGAACCGTCGTGATTTTATATCGATAATGAATGGAGTTGTCTGGTTAATTCCGGGGCTGTTCTTTATTGGATTATTGAACAGACACAGGCGTGTTGCGGTTGTTCAGAATGAAGTCAGGATTTCAAAAAAAATGCTTCCCGGGATCTATTTTTATGATGAAGTTTTAGTAAATATGCAGGGAGAAAAACCTGCTTTTTTTTCTGCGCATTGTACACATCTTGGATGCCGGATAAAAAGCCTTGAAAATGATGCATTTATCTGTCCATGCCATGGATCCGTATTTTCATTGAACGGTCAGGTTGTAAAAGGACCTGCCACCCGTAATCTGGAAGCGCTTG
>CAYLTH010000160.1:0-6012 GCA_964386485.1 uncultured Bacteroidales bacterium
GATTCGGGTCTTTATGCAGAGACCGTTGATTTCACGAAAATCATCTCCTATGGATCGGAAGCCTGGGAGAAATGGACGTTTATGGTCATGGATAAAAACAGGAACCGCAGTTCGGTTTCGATTATCCTGAGCAAAGATCCGGCTTCTTCTTTTGGATTGATCGATTACTATCCTTCCATTACAATCGGAATGCAGGCAAACCCCTTTTTCGGAAATTTCTTCTCCACTGCGAATGGCAATCTGTATTTTGCAGATTCAACAGCCGGAATCCAGGAGCTCATTTCCCTGTTGGCCTATTGGGGCGAATTTAATGTTCCGCCAACCGAATATACCCTTTCCTCTCCCAACGAAACCGATGCACCCATCTATTATCCCATCCTCTCGTCCTACAACATTCCGAAAAACGAAGTCAGGTACAAGGCCGATTCCACAAGCATCAGCAGCATCCAGTTTGATAACGCCTTTAACGACAGCATCATTCTGGCCAATTACACGGCTGCAACCACCGGCAAACGCAAATTTAAAAATGCAAAACCAGGCTATGTAATTCCTTTCATGATCACGGTCGGACCGGAAACCGGGAAACGCGGACTGGTGCGTATTAACACGATAGACGGTGAAGCGGAAGGCACTATTAACCTGTCTCTTAAAATTCAGAAATAATGAAAAAGCTTGTTTTTACTGCTCTTTTAGGAGGTCTGGTTTTACGCCTTTTTAGTCAGCAACCCATTGTTCCAAACCCGCCCGACACCAACCCTGTCCCGAAACGGGCCGGTGTTATTGAATTGCGGGAGATTGTTGTTTCGGCCAGCCGTGCAGATCAAAAATTGAATCAGATGCCGGCCCGTGCCGAGGTCATTGGAAAAGCCATGATCGAATCCTATCCGGCCTTTACGGCGGATGATATTCTGAATGCCATTTCCGGAGCCAATATCGACCGGGAATTCGGAATCTTTACGAAAAATGCGAGCATCACCATGCGTGGACTGAACAGTGCTCAACGGACGCTGGTGCTGCTCGACGGAACTCCCTTAAACAAAACCGACGGAGGTTCCATCAACTGGAACCGCATCGATCCGGATCAGATTGAACGGATTGAGGTTATAAAAGGCCCTGTATCAGCACTTTATGGAGGAAATGGCATGGCCGGCGTAATCAATATTATCACCCGGAAACCGGAAACACCCTTTGGAGGCAATATTCGTCTGTTTTATGGCGATTTCAACACAACCGGGGTCAAAGCAAGCGTTTACGGAGATCGCAGTAAGAACGGAAAAGGATTTTACGGTTCGATGAACTGCTATTATCGCCAGGGCGACGGCTTTTATCTGTATCCGGAAGCTTCACTGGATTCAACAGATGTTCCGAATAAAATGAAAGAAGGAACCCTGAGCATGAAGGCCGGGTACAAATTCAAACCAGGACTTACTGCCGAAATTGAATACAGTTATTATGATGACAAACGGAGCGACGGTGTCCTGATTTATGATCCGGATGGAGGATATACAAAATATACCACCAACTGGCTTCGGGCACGTCTGCGGGGTGTTCAGGAAAAACTGAGCTGGGAAGTCAACGCCTTTTATCAGGCCGAAAACTTCCATCAACAGAAAGAAAGCCTGAAAAAAGATGCGCTCCCACCCTATGCCGTAACGAAATACCAATTGTATGATGCCCTGTATAACCGCTTTGATCAGGGAATCTGGACTAATATTACCCGTAAGGCCGGTAATTATCATACCCTGACAGCAGGTCTGGATCTGAAATCGGGGAATGTGAACTCCTCCGATGTTTATTACACCTCAACCGATAAGGTTAACAACACAGGGCGGATGAATTTTGCCGCTTTATTTATGCAGGATGAAATGCTTTTCCTGAAAAAGCGACTTCGCCTGACGGCCGGTCTGCGGTTGGATTATGTACAATTCAGAGAAGGCAGTTTTGATATTGAAGACCCCTCTGCCACAACAGAAATACTGGTTCCTTATACCGGTGAATTCGCTGAGGATCAATGGCCTGCATTAAGTCCAAAACTTGCTGCCCGCTATGAATTTAATCCGAAATCATCAGCATATGTCTCGTTTGGGCGCGGCTTCAGACCTCCCATCCTCGATGACATGTGCCGGAATGGAAATATTACCAAAGGACTTAAGCTGGCAAATCCCGGACTGAAACCTGAAAAACTCGACAATTATGAAGTGGGAGCTGATATTGGTCTGGGAGAACATATCCTGCTACAACCCAGTATTTTTTACTCAAAAGGTACTGATTTTCAATATTTTGTCGGAACAGGAGATTCTATTTACAGCGGCAACAAACCAAAGCCGGTACTGAGACGTGAAAATATTGGCAACATTCAGATCTTCGGACAGGAGATCGGTCTGAGGGTGCAGGTGACGCGGAATCTGGTTTTTCTCGCCAATTATGCCCATTATGATTCGGAAATCATAAAATTCGCGCTCACCGGATATGTTGCCAAAGATCTTACCGGAAAACAATTGATGGAAGTTGCTCCGAACCAGTTTAATGCTTCGCTGACCTGGAAAAGCCGGCTGATCAGTGCCGGGGTATTTTACCATTACACCGACAGTCAGTTTATTGATGATGAAAATACCATTTCAAGTCCCTCCCACTCCATCCTCGATGTTAAACTGTATCGTGATTTCAACCGGCACATCAACATGAACCTGGGCATTCAGAACATCCTGAATACCAGTTATATTGATGAAAAAGGCCAGCAATCCATTGGTCGTTTTATCATGTTCGGAGCGGCCTATACATTTTAATCAACCCACGCTAACATACATCTATGAAAACAAACTACATCCTTATAGCACTCTTCCTGCTGGCAACTGTTCGTCTGCAGGCACAGGATACCCTTGCCATGTGGACCTTCCCGACCGGCACCGGAAGTGATTCCCTGCCCGACCAGTCAGTACCGATGAATTCGGCTTTTGCCATCCACGGGAATGGCGGTATTACCCCGATCAATTTCGGTACCAATGGCAATCCCACCTTTTCAGCACAGGCAACAGGATGGGATAACGGGAACGGGACAAAATACTGGTCGGTACGGTTTAAAACAACCGGCTACCACACCATAAGCCTGAGTTCTGAGCAGCGGGCCGGAAGTACAAATCCCGGGCCCCGCGATTTCAAAGCCCAATATCGCATCCTGCCCGCCACAACCTGGACCGATATTGCCAACAGTGCCGTTGTTTGCAACAATGCCTGGACCCTTGGAGTACTGCAAAACCTTCCGCTTCCGGTTGATCTGAATAATCAGCAAAATGAAATCGAATTGCGGTGGATTCTGAGCAGTGATACTTCCATCAGCGGAACCATAACCCAGGCAGGTGGCGTATCGAAAATTGATAATATTCTGATCCGGGGATTTGCAGTAACACCGGGGATCTCCGATATCCAAAACACCATCACGGCAATATTTCCGAACCCTGCTGATGGTATTGTTTCATTTGAAACACGACCTTCTCAACAATATACAGAAGTTAGTCTTTTCACAGTTGCAGGACATAAAGTCGCTGAATTCGGTATTCAACCAGGAACAACAACTTTTCAGGCTGATTTATCTTATCTGCCTCAAGGACTGTACATTATCAAAACATCCGCCAATGAAATTCACAAATTAATCATCAAATAAATAATACCAATGAAAAAACTATTGACTCTTATATCCTTGTTCATGCTCATGACGGGTATCCATGCACAGACAACCCTGATTTCATACTCATTTCCAACCGGAACAACGGCCGATTCCCTGCCAACACTGGCCACTGCAGCCAATGTAGCACTCGCCATCCGGACCGAAGGAGGAACCAGCGCGATCAATTATTCTACTAATGGTTTGACGAATTTCTCGGCACAGGTAACGGGATGGGAGAATGGGATGAATGTTAAATCCTGGTATTTCCGTTTCTATACGCAGGGGTATCAAAATATTCGTTTAAGTGGAATTGTCCGTTCAGGAGGCAATAATCCCGGACCCCGCGATTTCAGTGTACAATACAGAATAGTTCCATCGGGTGTCTGGATTGATGTTCCCGGAACCACCATCAGTTGTGGGAACAACTGGACCTCCGGCGTCCTGAGTAATGTAGACCTTCCTGCAGACATCAATAACCAGACAGCCATGATCGAATTACGCTGGGTTATGACTTCCAATACCAATGCCAACGGAGGAACTGTTGTAACGACCGGGATTTCAAAAATGGACAACGTTCTTATTACAGGAGATCAGGTTATTGAAACCCTTTCAGGGACAGTTACTTACAATAATACTGCAGCCACTCCGCTTGCCAATGTGATCATCTCGCTGGAGAACAGTGATTTTGCGCCGGTTACAGCCACCACCGACAGCCAGGGACATTACAGTTTTCCCAATCTCGCACCGGGAACGTATCAGGTAACGCTGAGCAGTACTGCTCCCTGGGGTGGTGTGAATTCAACAGATGCCTTGATGATCCTGAATCATTTTGTGGGGAATACAACACTTACCGGGCTTAATGCGATGGCAGCCGATGTCAACAACTCCGTTTACATCAATGCAGCCGATGCGCTTGATGTTACCAAACGGTTTGTAAATATGATGAACTCGTTTGCTTTACAGGACTGGATTTTTGAAACAGCAACGGTTGTTATTCCGGCAAGTGGTGTCGTAGTCAAAGATTTAAAAGGAATCTGTGCAGGCGATGTCAATGCCTCCTACAATCCCTGATTAAACAGGGCTTTTAGAATCTTCTTCCGGAACTGATTTTGAAAATTGAATACCCCAGCAATCCGCCCATCACACCAAATAACAGATGGGTTGCTATCGGATAAATCATACCGGAACGAAACGAATCGAAAGGTAAACCGGTGAATGCACCGATTGCAAGTCTGAATAAAGGAATCATCATCCAGCCAAGACCTGCGATGAATCCGGAATACCAAAATGCGACATTGATATTTTCTTTAACGCGGAAAGTCAAATCAATGAATATTCCGATTACCAGATAATAGAAAGGCATAAAGGGGTCGTGAAAACCCATGCCGAAAATCCAGATGGAAGATGCCGCCCCCAGCATGCTCAAACTGGCAGCATAAGGCATTTTGGACGAAAGACGGGTAAAGAAAATGATGGCCAGAAATAATACGCCCTGCCGGCCAGGCAGATGCAACGGGATCCGCAGCTTTGCATGCAAGGCGATGGCAGCCACCCCCAGCAGGAAAATGACCAGCATTTCGATCAGCCCCAGTGTACGGCTATTCGGAAATACGCTTGATAAAGTTCTTTTCAGCAATCCTGTACCGCTTGTTTCCATCAGGATGTTCCTCCACAAATAATGTTGAAAAATTATCTTTCATAACGGGTCTTACCCACTCGCCCAATTCAATTCGGGACTGCAAAGATACAGAAGCTCCGTCTGTTGTCAAAACCCGTTGAATATTATTCCTTTTCATCAGTTCTTCCGGAGTTGTAATACCCGACAATTCCCGCAATCCCGGGCACCAGAGTATCCGGCCGTCATTGCCTTCCCTGCGTAAACCAACGGCTGCGAGTGAACCAATAACACCAATTCGGGTACCGGTCAGACCTTCCAGGTGAATTCCGGATTTTGCAGCGAGAGTCTCCGCATCCGCTTTGGTAAGCACTTCCCTTTTTGCCCTGTTGCCCCACAAAATAACATCGGGTCCAACCCGCTCATACGGAGCAACACACAGTCCTGCATCCGATCCTTCAGCACTGTCGGCAAGCAGAAACTCCCGTGCAAATTCAATTACCGTCCCGATCTGTCCGGCTTCCACCAGCAGACTCGCCGAACTGTTATGTGATGTGTAGGGAATATCAGCATGTACCAGCAACTGGTGACGTGTAACCATCAGCAGGCGGGCAATTCCGGCTGCTTCGAGGGTTCTGCCCAGTTCGCGGGCACGCCAGCCGGTTCCTCTGCTCTCCAGATTATCAGTATCATCAATCCCGAGAAGTATTTTCATGGCACTCTCAAATTTTGT
>CAYLTH010000161.1:0-4144 GCA_964386485.1 uncultured Bacteroidales bacterium
TTTGTTGCCATGATCCTGACAGCCGCACTCCGGTTATGGATGGGAGGGGACGGTGTCTGGATGGGAACAGCGGTAATTGTATTGTCTGCGACAACCGGGATTTTGTGGAGAATTTACAGACCGGAATGGAAAAACAAACGCAGCACTCTCGAATTATTGGGAATGGGTGTTTTGGTGCATGTGTTGATGCTGAATTGCCTGGTATTATTACCAGACGAAATGCAATGGACTACGTTTAAAGCCATTATCGTTCCTATTGTACTTGTTTATCCTCTGGCAACGATCCTCCTGGGACGACTGATGATCAATCAATACCGGAATCTTTTTAACCGGGATCTGAAAGAAAACTTACGGGAATCAGAACGCCGGCTATCCGAAATTCTGAAAAGTTCGAATGTGGTTGCCGTTTTACTGGATAAAGAAAACCGTGTTAGTTTTTGTAACCAGTATTTTCTGGATATTACAGGATATACAATGCAGGAAGTCAGTATGCAGAATTATTTTAATCTGTTTATTCCGGCAGATGTGCGTCAGAAAGTAATTTTAAGCCTGAATCAGTTTCTGGAAGGGGATAACAGCCTTAAAATTCATGAAAATTTCATCCTGACCAAATCCGGAGAGCAGAAAATAATAAAATGGGATAATACACGCCTGCTTGATGCCAATGGAATAATCGCCGGTATAGCCGGTATCGGTATAAATATTACAGAATTAAAAAAGAATGAACATAGCCTGATTGAACAGAATGAAGTAATTGCGCAGCAGAATGAACGATACCGTCTGTTGAATGAAGAACTCATACATGCCAAAGAAAAGGCGGAGGAGAGTAATCGTCTGAAATCTGCATTCCTGGCCAATATGAGCCATGAAATCAGAACCCCGATGAACGGAATACTTGGGTTTGCGGACTTATTAAAATCACCCGAATTGTCAGGCGATAAGCAAAAAAGCTTTATTGAGCTTATCGAAAAAAGCGGAAACAGACTGCTCGGTATTATCAATGATTTAGTGGATATTTCTAAAATTGAATCCGGACAAATGGAGGTCAAATTATCGCCCATCGATATTGCCGATCTGATCCGGAATCTGGTCCATTTTTTCAGCCCGGAAGCCTCCCGCAAAGGACTTGAAATCTCCTGGAAATCAGGTCTTACAGAACAGGAGTCCCTTATTTCAACAGATCAGGAAAAAATTTATGCTATCCTGACCAACCTGATTAAAAATGCCATAAAATTCACCGACTCGGGATACATCAGAATTAATTGTGAAAAAGAGGGAGAAGAACTCCTGCTGCAAGTCGAAGATAGTGGGATTGGAATCTCCTCCGAAAATCAGGATGTTATATTTGAACGGTTCTCTCAGGCTGAGGTAACCTCAACCCGGAAGTATGAAGGAGCAGGATTGGGACTCGCCATTTCGAAAGCTTATATAGAAATGCTGGGTGGACAGATTAATATTAAATCAGAACCTGGTGTTGGCACCTTTTTTTATTTTAAAATACCGTATATTGCTCAACCATTATCAACTATAAATTCAAAATCTGTGGAAACATCTGACTCCGTTCTGTTGAATGGCCTTAAAATTTTAATCGCCGAAGATGAAGAAATCATTGACACCTACATTACCATGGTGATTTCAAAATATTGCACTGAAATTCTCCATGCCCAGACGGGTGTTGAAGCGGTCGATCTGTGTAAAGCCCATCCTGATCTTGATTTCATTCTGATGGATATGCGGATGCCTCACCTGGATGGCTATGGCGCAACACGCGCCATACGCGAATTCAATACGGATGTGGTTATTATTGCTCAAACCGCATTCGCCATGACCGGAGATAAAGAAAAAGCAATGGAGGCAGGGTGCAACGACTACATCACCAAACCTATCAATGGAAACCGGCTGCTCGAGTTGTTGGTTAAATGGAATTCAATTGGCTAAATTTTTATGAAAAAAGCCTGTGTATACCTCATGCTCATCATACTGTTGCCGTTATGGTGCATGGCCCAGATCGCAAGTGGCTTTGTCTACAGTGATCTGAATAAAAACAATGTAATGGATGCCGGAGAGCCCGGAATCGCCAATGTCGGGGTTTCAAATGGTGCCGAAGTGGTGTTAACCAGCAAAAACGGAATGTACCGCATGCCGGTGGCCGATAATACTGTGATTTTTGTGATTAAACCCTCCGGATATGCCCTGCCTGTTGATAACAGGAATGTTGCAACTCCCTATTACCTGCATTATCCCAAAGGTTCACCCAAAACATACTACCCGGGAGTTGCCCCAACCGGTCCCTTGCCGGCCAGTCTGAACTTCGGTCTGTGGCCTGATGATGAAAAGGATTCCTTTAAAGCCGTTTTCTTTGGAGATACGCAGCCTTACAGCCTTCGGGATATTGATTATCTCGGCCGGGATATTGTGGCAGAAATGCTACATCATCGTGATTATCAATTTGTTTCCGTTTTAGGGGATATCGTCGGGGATAACCTGACATTTTATCCTCCCATTACATCAACCCTGGCTCAATTGAAGAAACCAGTTTTCTATGTACAGGGAAATCATGACGAAAATTATGATGTGAACAGCGATCTTCTGGCAAGTGAAACATTCAAAGCCACATTCGGACCCAAAAATTACGCCTTCAATTATGCGAAAGTCCATTTTGTGGTACTCGATAATATTATTTTTTCGGGGGATACGGCAACGAAATCCTATGAAGAAGGCTTCAGCCAGGAAGCGATTACTTTTTTGAAGAATGATCTGATGATGACCGATCCGGAAAAACTCATCGTGTTGATGATGCACTCACCCTTTATCAATGAATATCAACATAAACCCATCATCAACCTCGATAAAATTCTCGAAATCCTGCAGCCTTTCCCTTATACCTTTTCCATTTCCGGTCACAATCATACGGTTTCACAACAGCTTATCGGAAAAGAATATGGATGGAATCAACCAAAACCACACCAACACTTCAATGCAGGTGCAGTCTGTGGCGACTGGTGGCGCGGCTCCACCGATGAAACCGGCTTGCCCGAAACCACCATGCGCGACGGATCTCCCAATGGGTATGCTGTAGTGAGTTTTAACGGAATCAATTATAGTGTTGATTATCAGGTTGCCCGCCGTCCTGCCGAATATAAAATGAATATTTTTTCACCCCGGCTTGTCGATAGTGCGATTTCTGTAACAACCTGGGAACACAAGGAACTTTTTGTGAATTTCTTCATGGGCAGTGCACAGGATGAACTCCGGTTTCGCATCGATGGCGGAGGCTGGATGAAAATGCAATACAGCATTGAACCCGATCCGGTCTATATCAATTTGCGCTCAGCCTGGGATAAGCCCGAACTGAAATTGCAGGGCCGTAAACCCTCCAAACCCGAGCCCTGCCTGCACCTCTGGAAAGCGACACTGCCTTCTGGTCTCTCCATCGGTTCCCATACCATCGAAGTCGAAGCGCTCGATTTCCGCGGGAAAATTCATACGGGTTTTCAGGTATTGATGGTTACACGATAAGCTTTTCGGACAAAGGACATGCCATGGCATGCCCTTACAGAATTTTCTTCTCTCTTTCTCTCAATACTCACTCTGTCTCTCAAACTCAAACAAGTCCTACTCTCTAAGTTTTGGGACCTGTGTGAGTTCCAGTGCCTTTGTGAGGGGCGAAAAAGTAATAAATTGGTTAACCTCTCTTCGTGAATCTTCCTTTTTCTTTATGAATCTTCGTGTAATAAAAAGAAAGTCAGGTAATTGGAAGTGTTTTTTCAATGGAATCATGTTTTATTTTATAACACGAAGAATCACGAAGAAATAGATTCGTATTTTTTGAATTCCATCCATTAAAAGAAGAAACACGAAGAAAATCTTTAAAAAATTCAGTATGACTTTCAAGGTTTGATTGACCGCTGCGAAAATTCAGAATGCATTTTCAAAACCTGGAAAGTCTCATGCTCCCAAATCCTGATAAGATCATATTGAAAGCTTAGGCAAAATCCAATTCAACCAGGCTGCCGAACAACAGACTTTCCAGGTCTCGTCAATTCATCGTTTACGTAAGTTCAGTCATAAAGACCTTGAAAGTCAACAAATTAATATTTACCAATTACTATTTACCAATTACCAATTACCAATTACCAATTAC
>CAYLTH010000161.1:4244-5982 GCA_964386485.1 uncultured Bacteroidales bacterium
CCTGCAAACCGCCATCAAATCCGAAGAAGAACACGGACCCGGAATGATTTGGATATCAGACGGCAGATAGGGAAAGGAAAGCGGAGTATCCGAACCCGTTTGTGTATCGGCGGGACGGGATAACAGCTTTTTCAGCAAAGCGAAACTGCTGCTCTGCAGGCGAAGCAGTATCCGGCGTAAAAATTCGGGATAAATGGCGAGGGTTGCAGGCAAAGCCATACGCCGGAGTCGTTGTGTACGTAGCAGTTCGGCATTGATCAGCTCCGGGTTGGAAGTGATGTGGAGGATTTCAACCGTACTGAAATACTTTCTCAGCAGTTTCTCCAGGCTCCGGGGCGAATACTCCGTCAGATGCCAGATATTCCAGGGCTTCTGAAAAGGGTACAGCCGGGTATCGCGGTTGGGTGTGGAAATCAGCGCCAGTCCGCCGGGAGCAAGCTGGTTTCGGATGGTGTCCAGATAGGCATCCAATTCGTTCACATGTTCAATCACCTGAAATGAGGTAATCAGATCATAAAAACCCTGGCGGGGCTGGTATTCAGCGAGCGACCGGAATTCAAGTGCCGGTAAACCATGGTGTTCGCAGGCATAGACAATGGCTTCTTCACTCAGGTCGACCCCTGTAACACCTTTTGCCTTCGAAGCGAGGATGGCAGAACCATAACCCGAACCACAGCCATAATCCAGCACCTGCTTTCCGATGGCCAGCTTTGCAGCATATTCATAGGAAGCGATGTGAACCAGATGCATGTACCATTCCGCCATGTTTTCCGGCATCACTTCTATATAATCACGCTCTCCGGTGTTCGGCATACAGGCTGTTTTAAGATCGTTTTCTTTGCGTGCTCAAAATTAATGCTTTTGATTACTTTTGTATTACGGATTTATACAAATCGATCCGTATTTGTATCGTATTGATTAACAATCTTATCACCTGAAAAAGAACCCCTATGTCAAACGCAATTCAGAAAACCAGCTTTAATTTTCCCGGACAAAAAAGCCTGTATGTGGGCAAAGTACGCGACGTCTACAATATTAATGATAATCTGCTGGTGATGGTCACCTCCGACCGCATCAGTGCTTTCGACGTAGTATTGCCACGTCCGATTCCGTATAAAGGTCAGGTGCTCAACCAGATCGCTGCAAAATTTCTCGATCTGACCACCGATATCTGCCCCAACTGGAAAATCGCCACTCCCGATCCCATGGTTACCGTAGGTCGTTATTGTGAGCCTTTCAAAGTCGAGATGGTGATCCGCGGGTATCTCAGCGGACATGCCTGGCGCGAATACAAAAGCGGTAAACGCAGCATCTGCGGACTGGCCATGCCCGACGGGATGAAAGAAAACGATCGGTTTCCCGAACCACTCATTACCCCCACAACCAAAGCCTCGGTTGGACATGATGAAGACATCAGCCGTGAAGAAATTCTGAAACAGGGACTCGTCAGTGAAGCCGATTATGTTGTTCTTGAAAAATATACCCGTGCTATTTTCCAGCGCGGAACCGAGATTGCCGCAAAAATGGGACTCATCCTGGTAGATACCAAATACGAATTCGGCAAGGGTCCCGACGGAACCATTTATCTGATTGATGAAATCCATACTCCGGATTCATCACGGTACTTCTACCTGGAAGGATATCAGGATCGTCAGGATAAAAATGAGCCACAGAAGCAACTTTCCAAGGAATTTGTCCGCGAATGGCTTATGGCCAACGGCTTCCAGGGCAAAGAAGG
>CAYLTH010000162.1:0-5966 GCA_964386485.1 uncultured Bacteroidales bacterium
ATCGGCCAGATATTGATGTCGTCCGGATCGGTGAGAATAAGAATGTTGAAATTGCATGAATCCGCTTTAATCATACCAAGCCATTCCATATTTTTAGTACTGGTGATGCTATCCAAAATCAGTACATCCAAATGTGTATCTAAACGGGTGTTTAAGAAATTTAAAAGACTGCCACTATCGAGGATTACTGAAAATCCATCAATCTGGCACAGAATTTTCCGGAGACTATCCCGTAAAGCAGGATTCTGACAGATAATGGAAAGGTTCATAATGCTTTGTTAATCAATCGGACGACAAAGCTACAACTGAACAGCGGGCCGGGAAAAGAGGGGAATTATTTAAATGAAACAGGGTAAACACGTAATTCGGCTAGGTGAAAACCCTTAGCCGGTTATTCTATGGCGATAATATTACTTCTAATGGCCCAGATAATGAGTTCAGCGGAATTCCGAACACCCGCCTTCCGTAAAAGATTGGTTCGGTGTACCTCTACTGTTTTTATGCTGAGAAAGAGTTTATCGGCAATTTCTTTTGAAGTTGAGCCTTTGCAAATTAAACTGAGTACTTCCCGCTCGCGCTCCGATAAATGATCCGGATCATTGAATTTTTTTCCGAATCCCTGATTTACCAATCGCTGAATAATTTCCTGACTATAGTGGGTCCCCCCGCGATAAACTTCGCAGATAGCCTGTTGAAGCATATATTTATTGGATTTCTTTAAAATAAAGCCGCGTGCTCCGGCTTTCAGCATTTCGATGTAATGCATCTCATCCGTAAACATGGTAAGCACAATCACCTTTAAATCCGGATGAATACCCAATGCCTGCCGGGTTACTTCAATCCCGTTTATTGTCGGCATTTCGATGTCCATCAGTACGATATCAGGGATTGTTTTCTGTAGAAATTCCAGGAAATTCAGTCCGTCAGAAGTATCGTATATCACTTCAAATTCATCTATTTGGTTGATAACCAGCTTTATTCCATCCCGGAACAAGTCATGATCGTCCACAATGGCTATTCGGATTTTATTCATATCGTACCGGCATTTCAATTTTAACACGAACCCCATTTCCGGGTGTGGATTCGAAGAATATCTTCCCTCCAAAAGTTTCTACCCGGTTGCGAATATTGTTTAGTCCCATTCCTTCCGTTTTCACCTGATTCTGGTCAAACCCCATTCCGTTATCCGAATAATTTATAACCAAAAATTTTTCCATATCCTTGATATTCAATACAATCTCGCTGGCATTTGCATGTTTAACAGTATTGGTCATCAACTCAGTAAGACAGCGGTACAGGGACAGTTCCTGCTTTAAATCGAACCTTTTATTGATATCTGATTTCATGTTGACTTTTATTTTACCCCCTGCAATGAGATGTGAGATAAAATCTTTTAAAGACATATATAAGCCATGATTCTCAAGGATATGAGGGCTGATATTGTGGGAGATGCGCGAAACTTCATCGATAGCACCTGCTATAACCTGTTGCGTTTTATCCCTGATTTCCTCCTTTTCAATATCATTCCCATCAATATATGCCTGGAAATAGTGATTCACAGCCGACAACAAAGGCCCGAGCCCGTCATGTAAATCACGGGCAATTCGTTTCCGTTCAAGTGCTTCTGTTTCAATAACAGCCTCCATCAGTCGTTGCTTCAAATACTCTTTGCGTCTGAATCGTAACAGTAAAATAGTTGTTATAAAAACGAGGATGATGACAACAAGAATAATGAAAAGGAACGTAGTTTGTTTTTGATGAAACGTATTACTTTGCTGTTCTTCCCTTATTTTTTGTTCTTTGGTAAAAAGGTCATATTTAGCCGATTGCTCATTAATTTGTTTATCAATCCGGTCTCTGAAAAAATCAAATTGAAGAATTCGGACAATATTCAAAAGTTCATATGCCTCTTGATAGAGCATTTTTTTTTCATAAATACCAGACATGCGCAAATACAACCTCATGAAAATGTTAGGGTTATCCGTGATATCACATAATCCGCTAGCCTCATCCACTACTTTCAGGGCTTCATCGTACTGCGATCCTGCCAGATAAATATCACTAAGATTAATCATGACATTCATGGCGTTGAACACATCGCCAGTCGCTCTGAAATTCCTGGCTGCCTCCAATGAAAGACTCATCGCCCGATCATATTGTTTCCGGCGCACCATCTGACAGCTGAGTTCATTCTGAGCCAAAGCCAGATTCGTTACACTATTTATCCGGGAAGCCAGTATTATACAGCGCTCAGAGTATTTTATGACAGAGTCCGTAATTCCGGCTTTCCCATCATTGGATTCATTATAAAGTGCAGCCAGACGGTTGTAGGCATACGCAAGATTCTCATCACTCACATGCTTTTTCCCCGAAAGAATTTCCATGATCATATTTATTCCTTTGGCATATTCCTGCTTTTCCCGGTAAGCTTCACACAGACATATTCTGCAGAGTATTTCCCTGTCAGAACCTGAAGTACTGGTTTTCATTGCTTCCATCAGAAGCGGAATGGCTTTGTCAGGGTTAGAACGCTGTAAATATTTTCTGGCTCTGTAAACAAGAGCATCGGGTGTCCCGAGCGAATCCGGTACAGAAATAAAGCCGGTATCCTGACCCGGTTTAGTGGGGCTGTTTTTTTTCCAGATCTGTAACCTAAGGAAATTTATTTTTGCTTTTTCTACCGGATGAAGTTCAATATTTGATTCCTTTAGAAGTTGAAGGACATGTTCAGCCTCTTTTACATCCTCTTGAACCAAACTCAAACCCTTATGATATAGTGTGTCGAAACGGTCTCCGCCATCACTCTTTTGCCCCTCGACAGTCAGGCTGAGGTTCAAAAAAAGTATAATAAGCATCAGATATTCTTTCCTTTGCTTGAATGAAACCGGACAAAAGAACCTGGCAGGCATAAATGAGATTGCAGGAATTAGACGAATGATAAAAGAAATACGAATCGGAATCAAATGTACTGAATTATTTAATAAAATCACCTGTTCAAAACTTCCCCCAATTTGTTGATTGCTGCATGCCGGTTTTCAAATCATTTTGGTTTGAAAATGGTTTCTTTGTATATACCTTTTTAGATATGTCTGAATTTGCCAATGCCACCCTGAAACTCGGAGATGGCAGGATCTTTCACGGCCGGTCGTTTGGAGCACAGCGTTCGGTATCGGGAGAAATCGTGTTCAATACCGCCATGACTGGCTATCCCGAAAGCCTGACCGATCCGAGTTACAAAGGTCAGATTCTGGTGGTTACCTATCCGCTGGTCGGGAATTACGGAGTGCCGGAACTGCTTCTCGAATACGGTATTGCTACCCATTTCGAATCCGACCGCCTGCATCTGGCGGGTCTGGTCATTGCCGGTTATTCGGGCGACTACAGTCATTGGGCGGCCGGAAAAAGTCTGGGCGACTGGCTCATCGAACATGATATTCCGGCAATCTGCGATGTGGATACCCGCGCTTTAACCCGCCATATCCGCTCAAAAGGAGCCATGCCTGCCGGGATTCTGATGGATGGGCAGGATCTCAAACTTCATGATCCGAATGAGGATAACCTCGTGGCTTTGGTCAGTACACCGGAACCCATTACCTACGGCAACGGCCAAAAGCGAATCCTCCTGATCGATTGCGGCGTGAAGAACAACATTATCCGCTGCCTGTTGCGACGGGATACCACGGTTTTCCGCGTTCCCTGGAATTTCGATCCGGCAGAAGGCCATTGGGACGGGGTTCTGTTGTCGAATGGTCCGGGCGATCCCAAACAGTGCGGCCCCACGATACAAACCATTCGTAAATTAATGAAGCACGACATCCCTATCTTCGGTATTTGTCTGGGAAATCAGCTCCTGTCGCTGGCTGCAGGAGCCGATACCTACAAACTGCCCTACGGTCACCGCGGACATAACCAGGGGGTGATCATGAGCGGCACTCCCCGCTGTTTTATCACCTCCCAGAATCACGGATATGCCGTGAATCCTGCAACACTCGATGCAGGCTGGGAGGAATGGTTTACCAATCTGAACGATGGTTCGAACGAAGGCATCCGGCATAAAAGCAAACCCTGGTTTTCGGTGCAGTTCCACCCCGAAGCCAGCAGTGGTCCGACCGATACGGAATTTTTGTTCGATCTTTTTCTCGACAACATCGTGAAAGGAGAAGGGTTATGAAACTGAATCATGGTTTAAACAAGGTGCTGGTACTCGGTTCCGGGGCACTCAAAATCGGAGAAGCCGGCGAATTCGACTATTCCGGCTCACAGGCCCTGAAAGCCCTGAAAGAGGAAGGCATTGCCACAGTACTGATCAATCCAAACATCGCCACCATCCAGACTTCCGAAGGCATCGCCGACCGGATTTATTTCCTTCCGCTTACACCTTTCTTCGTAGAGAAGGTGATCGAAAAAGAAAAACCCGACGGAATCTACCTTTCTTTTGGCGGACAAACCGCGCTGAACTGCGGGATTGAACTGTTCGAATCCGGTGTATTGGAAAAACATGGAGTAAAAGTGCTGGGAACGCCGGTTCAGGCAATTATTGATACGGAAGACCGGGAGAAATTCACCGCCAAGCTGGATGAAATCACCATAAAAACACCGGTAAGCATTGCCGCCACCACGGTGGAAGAGGCGATGAATGCGGCAAAGGAGATTGGCTTCCCGCTGATTATCCGGGCTGCCTTTACCCTGGGCGGACAGGGCAGCGGTTTTTGCAGCAATGAAGCAGAGTTGCTGGAAATGGCCGGCAAAGCCTTCTCGTACAGCGGGCAGATCCTGGTGGAGGAATCGCTGAAAGGCTGGAAAGAAGTAGAATATGAAGTGGTACGGGATCAGTACGATAACTGCATTACCGTTTGCAATATGGAGAATTTCGATCCGCTGGGGATCCATACCGGGGAAAGTATCGTGGTAGCGCCGTCGCAAACGCTGAGCAACCGCGAATATCACCTGCTCCGGGAGGCTGCGATCCGCATCATCCGCCATATCGGGATTATCGGGGAGTGCAATGTGCAATATGCGCTGGATCCGCAATCGGAAGAGTATCGTGTGATCGAGGTGAATGCCCGCTTATCACGCTCCAGTGCACTGGCTTCCAAGGCTACAGGCTATCCGCTGGCTTTTGTCGCTGCCAAACTCGGCATAGGTTATGGTCTTCATGAATTAAAAAACTCGGTAACCCGCACCACCACGGCCTGTTTTGAACCCGCTCTCGACTATATTGTCTGTAAAATCCCGCGCTGGGATCTCAAGAAATTCATGGGTGTTTCGCATCAGATTGGCAGCAGCATGAAAAGTGTAGGAGAAGTAATGGCAATCGGGGTGAGCTTTGAGGAGGCCATACAGAAAGGACTCCGGATGATCGGGCAGGGGATGCATGGTTTTGTGGCGAACAAGGATCTGGAAGGGGCAAACCCGGATGCAATCCGCCGGGAGCTGGCGAATCCGACCGATATGCGTATTTTCTGGATTGCGTTGGGATTCAGGGAAGGGATGGATGTGGAAGAGATCTTTACCATTACCCGCATCGACCGCTGGTTTTTGCAGCGACTGAAGAATATTTTTGATTTGGGGAAACAGGTGGAACAATTTCAGAAGCCTGATGATCTTCCGGATGCGATCTTATTGAAAGCCAAAAAAGCCGGGTTCAGTGATTTTCAGCTGGCCAGGCTTCTTTATAAATCCGTTGATACGGGAATAGAAGATGATATCCTGAGAATCCGCGATTACCGCTTATCCAGGAATATCAGGCCTTACGTGAGGCAGATCGACACGCTTGCCGCGGAATATCCGGCCGAGACCAATTACCTGTATATGACGTACCATGCTACTGAGCATGATATCACGTTCACTTCTTCCAATACCGTAATTGTCCTGGGTTCCGGGGCCTATCGCATCGGGAGCAGCGTTGAATTCGACTGGTGCAGCGTGAATGCCCTGCAAACCATCCGGAATGAGGGCTATCGCGG
>CAYLTH010000163.1:0-5962 GCA_964386485.1 uncultured Bacteroidales bacterium
GATTCACCACACGGACCGGGCTTTAAGGTAAACTGTATTGATTGCCATACGGCCGATGGCTGGGAGTTTGTTCAGTCGGAGTCAACCTTCGATCACAATACCACGAAGTTCCCCTTAAAAGGGCAGCATCAGGTTACGAATTGTCGCGCCTGCCATGTTTCGCTGGTCTTTGCGGAAGCCAAAAAGGAATGTGCCGAATGTCATAATGATGTCCATCAGCAGTCGGTCCGACTCGATTGTTCCCGATGCCACACCCCTCAATCCTGGCTGGTGAGTAATGTTACAGACATTCATCAGATGAGTCGTTTTCCGCTGATGGGTCCCCATAAAACAGCCACCTGCAGCGATTGCCACAAATCAGGCAATCCGGTGCAGTTCGAGCCCATGGGCATTCAATGCATTGATTGCCACAGTGCCCAATATTATGCAACAACATCTCCCAATCATGTTGTATCCGGATTTTCAACCGATTGCAACAGTTGTCATAACATGCAGTCGTTTGAATGGGGTGGTGACGGATTTAACCACAGTTTCTTTCCGCTCACCGGAGGACATGATAATATCACATGCTTTACCTGTCATCAGGGACAACCCTACAACCAGCTCTCTCCCGACTGTTTCGGCTGCCACAGCGACGATTATGCCGGAACAAGTACTCCAAATCATACCACTATGGGATTTGGAACCAATTGTGCATCCTGTCATACGATTAACGGATGGCAACCTGCCACATTTGATCATGACGGACCCTATTTCCCGATCTATAGCGGAGAGCATGAAGGAGAGTGGAATTCCTGCTCCGATTGTCACACCAATCCTTCCAATTATGCAGTGTTCTCCTGTACCGGCTGCCATGGCAAAAGTGAAACAGATGGTGAACATGATGATGTGGGAGGCTATTCCTACAACAGTGAAGCCTGTCTGCATTGTCATCCGGATGGGTCTGCAAGAGGGGCATTCAATCATAGTAACTCCGGTTTCCCGCTTACAGGAGGCCATGTAAACGCTCCCTGTCTCGAATGCCATACCAATGGTTATGCCGGAACTACGAAGGTCTGTGAGAATTGCCATATGCCCGATTTTAACGGGTCTTTGAATCCAAACCATCAGGCCATTAATATTCCGGCAACATGCGCAACCTGCCATACTACTGCACCCGGCTGGGCACCGGCAACTTTCCCGATACACAATAATTATTATGTGATAACCGGAGCACATACAGCCATTGCCAACAACTGCGCACAATGTCATAACGGGAATTATACCAACACACCGAATACATGTATTGGTTGCCATCAACAGGATTACAATCAGGCAACAGATCCAAACCATGCAGGATGGAATTTCTCGACAGTTTGTCTGAATTGCCACACCCAGAATGCCTGGACTCCTTCCACTTTTAATCATGATCAGCAGTATTTCAGGATATATTCCGGTGAACATCAGGGAGAATGGAACAGCTGTTCGGATTGCCATGTCAATTCGTCAAACATTGCCATTTTTAGTTGTATCGACTGTCATGAACACAACCAGAATGATATGGACGATGAACATTCCGGTGTAAGTGGATATTCCTGGAACAGCAATGCCTGTCTGAATTGCCATCATTGGGTTGAACCAAAACAGCCCCGCGGAAAATCAGTTCGTAAATTAAAAAAGTAAGGATATGAGATACCTGATTATTTTAATGCTGCTGATTACACAGTTAGCTTATCTGGCTGCACAAACAGGCAATAACCCGGAAGAAGGGACTGTCTCTTATGTTACAACACAAAATGTGTATGTAAAGTTTAACACTACTGAAGGTCTGGCCGATGGTGACACGCTTTTTATTCAAAAAGATGGGAAATATCAGCCGGTTTTGAAAATTAAGGACATGTCGTCCGTTTCATGTGTTTGTATTCCGCTCGACAATACTCCCTTCAAAATAAATGATAAAATTACAGGTTTTAAAAAGCTTCTGAAACCGATTGCGGAGACTGAGAAAACACCTGTTAAAACTGCAGTTCCGCTTGTCAATCCTGCTGATTCAGTCAGGGCAAAAGCCAGGAAAACCGGTGCGGAAGGAAAGCAACTCATCAATGGACGGGTATCTGTTTCATCCTATTCAGGCATTACCAATACGCCCGCCGATAATTCGCAGCGGATGCGGTATACTGTTCTGGTAAACGGGCGTAATCTGGGGGGCTCTAAATTGTCGGCAGAAACCTATATTTCCTTTGTTCACAGTGATAAAACATGGGATGCTGTGAAGGAAGATATCTTCAACGGACTTAAAATCTATAACCTTGCCTTACGCTATGATGTGAGCAAGGATTTTAAACTGACCCTCGGTCGAAAAATCAATCCACGTATATCGAATATGGGAGCCATTGACGGGCTTCAGGCTGAGAAGCGTTTTGGTGCGATGACTTATGGCCTGGTTACCGGCTTCAGACCCGATACTTATACGTATGGGTTAAATGCAAAACAATTGCAATTCGGCGGATATGTCGGGCATGATTATCAGTTTAAAAAGAATAATTTTCAATCTACCCTGGCTCTTGTAGAACAGCGTTATTCCGGCAAGACCGATCGCCGGTTTGCCTACTTGCAGCACAATAATACAATTGCAGGAAATCTTTCGTTTTTCGGTTCTGCCGAGATAGATCTGTACCGGATTGTTTATGATACGATTGAAAATACTCCGGAGGTCAAAAAAGACAATAATCCCCGTTTGTCGAATCTTTACGTTTCGCTGCGTTACAGGATTTTTAAGCCATTGTCCGTTTCTGTTTCATACAGCGCCCGCGAGAATATCATTTATTATGAGACTTACAAAGATATCGTGGCACGACTGCTCGAATCGGAAACGAATAAAGGATATCAGTTTCAGCTTAATTACAGACCCTGGTCAAAACTCACGATCGGTGCAACAGCGGGTTATCGCTTTCAGAAAAATGATCCGCGTGATTCGAAAAACCTGTATTCATACATTATGTTTAATGATGTGCCATGGATTCATGTGTCTGCCACCCTGAGTGCGACCTTGCTTGAATCAGCGTATTTGAAAGGGAATATATACAGCCTGGGTTTCGACAGGGATTTAATTGCCGGAAAGCTTTCTGCTAATCTTGGATACCGGTATGTTGATTACATGTTTAGTAACACAGAAGAGCATTTGCTTCAGCACATGGCAGAGGCTGGTCTAAATTGGCGGATTCTGAAAAAACTCAACTTGTCATTACATTATGAAGGCACCCTGGAGCCTGATTATATGTACAACATGGTTTATGTCAATTTAAGCAAAAGTTTTTAATGTGTTGTTCTGAGACCGAAGGTGTCAGATTGTTTTGTTCGTTCGAAATATTTTAACAACACCATTTTGATCGTGGTATAAAATACAAGCCTCGACATTTGGGTTTTTAGTTAGAAACTCCTGACTTTTTTCCAGTCCCATTACCATGCATGCTGTTGCCAGAGCATCTGATACTGCGCATTGTGATGATATTATACTGACACTGAGTAACTCATTCTTTGCGCTTAACCCGGTAACTGGATTTATGATGTGATTTGGTTTCCTGTAGTTTCCGGATGTTGCAATAGCTCTGTTGTTTAGCATGAATGTTTCCTGCATTAATGTCCGTTCATTCAATGTGTCCGGATTTGGAGAATCGATCCCGATAACCCAGGATGTCTGGTTTTGGTTCTTTCCGTTACATCGCACTTCTCCACCGATTTCAACGAGGTAATCAAAAATGGCATGTTTTTCAAAAAAAGCAGCAATCAAATCTGTTGTAAAACCTTGTGCTATTGCATTAAAATCAAGTTTTATTGCGGTATCTGATTTATGGAGTACGTTATTCTGTATTGAAATGTCGCGGTAGGAGAATTGTGTGCCACGAGCTGCTGTTATGTCAAATGCCCCTTCTGTAAGACGTGATAGGGAATCTGAGAGTGCAAGTAACCTGATAAATAAAGGAGTAAGCTTAACGTCTGGTTTGTTGGCGTTTATGCGTGAAACAATGCTGTTGCTGTTGTAATGCGAAAACGTTGTGTCAATCAGATTGAAAATACTATCTATGGCCGGTTTAATATTGATGTTTTCTGTATTTTTAAAAGAGATAGAATAGGTTGTGCCCTGGATTTGGCCGGAAAGATTTGTATATGGATTTTTGTTAAGGTGATTTTTCAGGATACTCTGTCTGGATGAAATGTCTTCTGTAATTCCGTATACCGAAATTGTAGCACCGGAGATGGCATCAATATTTTTGCCAACGATGAGTTCGTTTGTTCCGTTATATCCGATAAATTGGGACAGCCATTTTTTAACAGTAATCTCCTGGCCATGTGTTGCTTCATAGTTGTGAACCCGCACCAGTAATATGCGGGCATTGGAATCATAAAGTGTAAAATAATCGAAGTATTCATACGCCCCGTTGCTCAGGGTTTCAGTTTCACGGCTGCATCCGCCCGCTCTGCAACTGTTAACCCGTCCCATATAGACATACCGGACCGGTTCTGTATTTTCAGACCGGAAAAATTTCCCACTGCTATTCGGGGCATAAAAACTGTCTTTCAGGATGATTTCATCCAGTTTTTGAAGCGGCCGGCCGCATTGTTTTTGAATTTCTCTGAAAAGCATTTTGGGGGCAAAGCTGATCTGACTTTGCCCCGAAACGCGGAAGGTGCTTATTAAAATGATGAGAAACGAAAGACGAATGATGTATTTGTTATTTAGCATATTGTTTAGAACATAAATCCAATTCCTGCATTCATTATTTTGGTGAATTTGCTGTCAGCCTCCGATTTGCTGAATTGTATATCTGCTTTAAATACTGCATTTTTTGTGACAAGCCAGGTAAGTCCGCTTGTAATATGCGTGGTATTCAGTGCTTTGTTGACAAGCAGAGGTTCTTCCACCTGCTGATGTAAATTGGACATTTCAATGCGAATAAATGGAATAAGTTCACTCCGTGAGGTCTTGAAATGTCTCAGTACATTATAGCCGGCTTCGGCATAAAATCCCTGTATCGCGCTTCCAAGATCATTGGGGATTCCGTTTTTTGCAGTGAAATGATTGTAAGACAGTGTATTCGATAATGCTGCATAATAGAACTGTCCACGCAGTTCTAATCCCTTGTATTGAAACCGGAAATCTGCCCCCAGCATCGAAATGCCGATAACTGAGGAGTCTGCCCTGGATTGCAGAGCCAGACTGTCTGTGTGAATCCCCTGCAGGAGTTTGCTTTGGGAATTGCCAAAATAGCCGGAAAGTCCAATGCTGAGTTTACTTATACCGAAATATTCAACTTTACCGGTAAAGGCCGGAGAAGTCATATACGCATTGGAGCCTTTTTGCCGGCCTTCGCGCAATGCTTTGGCCCCGGTGAATAATCCGCCTGTTCCATAACCACTCAGTCCGTTTACAACATATGCCTGATACCGGGTAGATATTGGAAGAATGGTTCCGGAGAATCCGGCTCCGATTTCACGCCAGGTAGTGGGCAATATCCTGTTGTCGATAAATGGCCGTTCTACTCCGTTAAATGTTGTCGGTTCATGGTATTCATTTACAATTCCCATCGGAACAAGTAAAAGTCCGGCCCGCAGATTAACATATTTATGCAGTTTGTGCTGGATAAATGCCTGTTCTATCCAGATTTCATTCGCGTGTTCAAATTCGATTTCGGATACAAATTGTGTTTTTTTTGTGAAATTGTATCCCAGAAACATGACCAGCCGGTGAACGTCCAAAGTGGCTGCATCCCGGATGTTTTCATTCAATGGCTGATTAAAGTGGACTTCGCCGTATCCTCCGATGCCGAGTCCCTTATTCTTATTCAACATCTTTTCCGCACTATTTATATAATCCGGATGAAGAGAATCTGGCTGCTGGCCTTTGGAAATTGAGATGGTAAACATCAGCAAAACCAAAACAATAAGTGTATTCTTTCTTTTCATTGTTTAAAGTTTAAGTTGG
>CAYLTH010000164.1:0-5943 GCA_964386485.1 uncultured Bacteroidales bacterium
TCTGCCGTGGCGGGAACAGAAAAATTTGTCGATTGAATCGTAAAAGCTCCTTTGGAAGGATTGGGGAATATCATAAACCCCTTATTCAAATCCGGGTCTGCAATTGCTGTTGAAAGGCAATTCGTAGCTCCCGCCACGCTCTCAATAGCATCAAATATTTCCTTCTCAACGGTATAAAATGCAGATTGTGAATTTGTTGTATACCCTGTACCACTTCCATTGGTAATAAAAACCAGTCCAACTTTCCGCGTAGTATCGATGTAGGCATCACTGATCAGTCCGTAGGCTTCACCCGGATGACCGAACATTTGCGCACTGCCCGTTAATACCACATCCTGATTTGTAGTATTGGTAATGCGGTGCATGCCCAGACCCCAGCTTCGGAACAGTCCGTAATAATTGTTGCCGTTATTGCCGTTGTATTGCCATTGCATCGCCATCATCCTGTTCACGGTAGAATCTTGCAGCAATGTTATTCCGTTCCAGCTTCCATGATTCATCAGCATCAGGAAAAGTTTACTCAGGTCGTTGCCACTGATTCTCAGATTACCCTGTGGTCCGAAACGCAGTCCGTTGGTACCGGGTATGTATCCGGTCAGATTGTTGTAAACCGGATAGACTCCCTGATAATCATCTGCCTGTGGTACCCAGTTTCCGGAGACTTTCCGGTACAAAACAGCTACCTGATTGATATCCGGCAGATCCGTCACGTTAAAACTACCGCTAATTCCAAGAGGCAGCAGAACATGCTGTTTGCAATACACATCAAAGCGCTCATTGCTCAGCTTTTCGATCAGGGTGCCGATAATCCCGTAGTTGATGTTGGCATAGTTGAAATACGTGCCCGGCTGAATTGTGTTGAACTGACCCGATGTATAAAAACTCCCGGCAGGAGTAAGCAGTTCACTGAGATTGGGTATTGGATTCTGAGAAGACGTCGCACTTAAAAAATTACTGTATGTTGACCCGTCAATGATAGAAGAAGTATGGGAGAGCAACATCCGGGGAGTAATCGCGGTGTTGGGAAAAGACGGATTGCGGACTGAGTATCCCAATATCCCGTTGATATCCTGATCCAGTGTAAAAAGTCCCTGCTCATAAAGCTGCATAAAGGCAATGGCTGTTATTGTTTTTGAAATGGATGCAATCCTGAAAACGGTGCTATCTGTCACCGGAAGTGTTCTTCCATAATCCGCAAGTCCGAAAGGTATACTCTCCAAAACCTGGTTTCCGCAGAGGACTGTAACCACTCCGCCCATCAGGTCGTGATTGGTTTTAATGGACTGTACCTGCTGAGTGAGGGGTTGACCGGAAAGAATTGCCGGAAGCAAGATTCCGAAAAGCAGAAGTGTTCGCTGCAGCGATTTTTTAGCCATAAAAAGGGGATATACAAGAAATTACCGGAATAAAATAAACAAGCCGGACTTTCTCATTGTTGTGTAAATTTGCTTCAATTGATATTTTATCCAAAGGTTAGAAAAAAATTCATGAAAATACTTTTACCAATCATTTTTTCATTTCTTGGCATTGCTTTTATTTCTGAATCCTGCGCCTCCATCTCCGGCACTGTGTATATCGGCACCGGCATGCAATATACATCGCTGACCAAAAACGGTGGGCTGTTTGCAGCAATCAATGCGGATACTGTTTCGGGCGATATCATTGCCATGATTGCAACGGATCTGGAGGAAAATGCTGCAAAACAGCTCAACCAATGGGTCGAAAGCGGGATCGGGAATTACCGGCTCTATATCGTTCCGGTTGATACAGCTACAGTGGTGAAAAATATCACCGGGTATCTGGGGTCCTCTGCTTTAAGCCTTATTACATTTAATGGTGCCGACCGAGTTGTAATTGACGGAAGTCTCAACCAATCAGGACGCTATCTTAGATTCAGGGCAATAAACAACAGTTATGGCGGCGTATTCAGGTTCAGGAACGGATCATCACAAGATACCCTCAGAAATTGCCTGGTAGATGGAGGCAGTACCAGTACTGTTAATGTGATCATTTTTGATGTCAGTAATGTTGCAGGCGGAAACAGCAATAATGCCGTCATCGGTTGCATAATCCGTGATAATCCCGATATTATTACGGCTCGAATGGACTATGGTATCCTCTCTAATTCGTCGTCGGATACCCTTTATCAAAACAGGAAAATCAGTATAATTAACAATGAAATTTTCAATTTCCGCACATCCGGAATCAGGATTAATAACGGAAGTCGCTTTACTATTTCGGGTAACAGTTTTTATTATAATGCCCCGACAACCTATACCTATCAGATTACAATAATTGAGGTCAGCAGTGGAAACGGTCACCGGATCAGCGATAATTTTATGGGAGGAAGCGGCCCAAATTGTTCAGGAACACCATGGTCTTATAACAATACGGGCTTCTTTGGCATAAGAATTCTGAATGCTGCTACAGACCCCCCTATAAATATTATAAATAATAAATTTCAAAACCTGATACTCAGCGGCGGATACCCCGAATGGGGCATCTATGTGGGAGGTTTAACGAATATCGACAGTATTAGCGGCAACATCATCGGTTCTGTTACTGACTCCTCCTCCATAACTTTTCCTTCGACCGCTGATTTCTGTGGCATACGGCTCGACTATGACAATGGAATCATAAGACATGTTACCGGTAACATCATTGCAAATATTGTTACCCTTGGTACTTCCTGCGGAACATCTTTGGTTGGAATTAAAATAATGGCAACCTCTGGTCAGAATGATACACTGAACATAAGTAATAACCAGATTTGCAAAATGTATTCGGCAATGTCCTGTAATTCGCAGACTCCTGTTTTTTGCGGTATTGATAACCGCTCGGCACTTTCAAGAATCAAATTTTCGGGGAATGTGATCTATGACCTGTGGAAAATAGGAAATGGCCAGCAAACAGATTATGTATGCGGTTTTTATTCACGAAACGATAATGCCGGAGGATTGATAGAGAAGAACAAAATCTACGGGATCTACAATACTTCCGTTGCTGGAGCAATTCAGGGTGTTTATCTTACCGGTGGCAGCTGGACTCTGCGAAATAACTTTATTGCCCTCTCGAATGGTGAGTTTACCAATCAGATAACTATTTACGGTATCATGCTCGATTTTGTTTCAACCTTTGTTAATGTTGTTGTAATTGCAAATACGATAATTACCAGCGGTACTTCAATTAACCAGTACGATAAGGCTCATTGTATATATGCAAACACTATCGGGACACTCGACAGCTACAATAATATTCATGTAAACCTCCGCAATGGACCAGGTCAGAATTTTGTTTATTATATTTCACCCTTTATGCTTTACAATGGTGACTATAACTGTCTGTTCAGCGCGAATACAATTTTTTCAACTTATAACAACTCCGGCTATAATTCGATTACTTCCTGGACTATTGCAACAGATCAGGAACATAACTCCCTGAATTTCAATCCTGAATTTGTTAATCCTGCACTGGGAGACCTTCACCTTGTACTCCCTGCCGACAGCATTCTCCTCAACAAAGGAATTCCTGTCAGTGGTTTAAGCGAAGATATTGACGGAGAAAGCCGTTCCGCCGAACATCCGGATTTGGGTGCGGATGAAATTTCAACCCCACAGATTTGCGGTCGGGTTTTTTATGATAATTCAGATAGTACAGCACTTTCGGATTGTCAGGTATTTCTCATGGATGAAAATAATATACCGCTTGATTCCACAACAACCAACACGACCGGTAATTTTTGCTTTTATCAGGCTCAAGCCGGAGATTACCACATTTCGGTAAGTTGTGATAAACCCTGGGGTGGTGCCAATGCAACCGATGCCATGAAGATATTGCAACACTATGTCGGGATGAGTTTCCTGCAGGGTTTGCCGCTGGAAGCTGCACGGATCAATGCCGATGCCTTTATCAATTCATCGGATGCATTGCTGGTTATGCGCCGGTTTGTGGGTCAGATCACAGGTTTTGAAAACAATGACTGGATTTTTGCAAGCCCTGAATTTACCTTCGGCAGTTTTGATATCCAGGTAAATATTCCCGGTCTCTGCACCGGCGACGTAAATGGCTCATTTACACCATAATTACAGGAATCTGACACCAAAACCTTTTAATCATTGCCTTGGTTTTTTGTGATTTTTAACACATTATTGCCTTGGTTTTTTGTGATTTATTTGATTTATTGCCTTGGATTATTGTAATTATTATGTAATATTGCCTTGGATTTCTAAATTTTCAACAATGTATCTACCGCGTAGCATTGATTTCGATCTCGAAAACTGGAAAAAAGAGAAGCGACATAAACCTTTGTTAATCAGAGGTGCCAGGCAAGTAGGGAAAACAGCCACCATTCAGGAATTCGGAAAAACGTTTAGTCATTATATTGAACTTAATTTTGTAGAAAAACCGGGGTTAAAAAGGCTTTTTGAAGGGGATTTAAGTCCTGAGTTAATCTGCGATAATATTGAAACCATATTAAACGTCCGGATTATACCCGGAGAAACGTTGCTGTTTATCGATGAAATTCAAGAGTGCCAGGCCGCAATCACTTCACTTCGATTCTTTTACGAACAAATGCCAGAACTGCATGTGATTGCAGCCGGATCGCTACTTGAGTTTGCCCTGTCCGAAATACCAACATTTGGTGTTGGAAGAATCAGGTCGATGTTTATGTATCCCATGAGCTTTGCTGAATTCCTCATTGCCAGCGGAGAGAACAAATTATTGGATAAAATACAGAATGCCACACCATTACAACCACTTCATGATGTAATCCATTCAAAATCAATTACGCTTGTTCAAAAATTTCTGAGTCTGGGTGGAATGCCGGAAGTTGTTGCAAGCTACCTTGAAGACGGTGATTTTAATCACTGTCAGGTTTTGCTCGATGATTTGATAATTTCAATTCAAACTGATTTTGCAAAGTATCGGAAGAAAACTCCGGTTTCCCGCTTAAATGAAGTTTTCCAGTCGGTAGTTCATCAGGCCGGGCAAAAATTTGTTTATTCCAAAGCCTGTGTGCAGGCCAATACTATTCAGGTTAAAGAAGCACTACAACTGCTGATTACAGCAGGTTTGGTAATCCCTGTAACCCATAGCTCTTCAAATGGGATCCCATTGGGAGCTGAATCAAATCCACAGAAACAAAAATTACTTTTGTTTGATAGTGGTATTTTTCAGCGCATTATGGGACTTGAATTGGAAAATTTTCTGCTCAGTAAACAATTTAACGCCATTAATAAGGGAAATCTGGCTGAACAATTTGTAGGTCTTGAATTAATAAAATCAGGAGGTTGCTATCAGATTCCATCCTTGTATTACTGGCACCGGGAATCAAAAAACAGTAATGCTGAAGTTGATTATGTTATTCAACTCCAAAATGTAGTAGTCCCCATTGAGGTTAAATCCGGCACAAAAGGCTCGATGCAAAGCCTGTTTCTCTTTTTAAAAGAAAAAAAAATCAGGAAAGGCATCCGTATTTCGAATGAAAATTTTTCATCGTACGACAATATTGATGTATATCCCTTATATGCTGTTGGAAATTTAAAGAAATAAATAATCCTTAAAATTCCCCGCCCTTCCCAAGGCTAAACGTCAGCAGTTTGAGTTCGATTTCGGAAACTTTTGCTGCAAACTGCAGATTAACAAGCAGATAACCGCTTCGTTCGTAGCTTTCCTGTGCCGCTTTCATATCCAGTACAGTGGCCTGGTTTTGTGCAAAACGCTCCATCATTAGGAATACCAGCTTGCCCGATAATTCATAATTCTTTTTCTGGTCGGCAATCTGCTGCAGGGTATTGGAATACGATTGAAACGTTTTGAGCGCATCCGCAGTCAGACTGTTCATCAGGCTTTCCTGTTCCAGTTTTGCGTTCTGAACGCTGTATTGTGCTGCCTTACGGTGATTCCGCGTTTCAAAACCATTGAATACCGGAATTTGCAGCG
>CAYLTH010000165.1:0-5917 GCA_964386485.1 uncultured Bacteroidales bacterium
AATTCACATAGACTTCTGACTGGTCAATAAAGAGGGTAATGCTTCCTTCAATCGTCTCGTTGTCTTTTACAAGAAAAACAGACATATTCTGTGTAAACTTCGAACCCGTCAGTTTAACGGTAACCGGTCCGGAGTTTCCGCCTGTATTTTCTGTTACAGATAATATCATGAAATCGAGCTTTCTTGCAAAAAGCTGAATATTTTGCTGATCTCCCAATGCAGTATTACCATATACCATGAGGTAATAGGTGCCTTCCTGCATAAACGGGATGATTATTTCCTGGTTTCCATAGGCAGGATTCGGATAGGAGAAATCAAACTCCGTACGGGTAGGAGAACTCCCGAAACGCAGGTACATTTCATTTATTCCATATACAGAATCTGCCTTCAGTGTTACATAAAGCACTTCCCCGGCCAGGAGAGCGGGTACTTCTATCCGGTAATATATTGGCTGGTAATCATACAGGATATTGGTTACCAGGGTATTTAAGGGCAGTTCAGGAACATCAACATGCGTGGTAATATCCGTTCTGCCGGTATTGTTGGTGTCATTGCTCTCAAAAATGTTGTTCAAAACATCAGTACGGATAATCACATAATAATCGCCAACTGCCAGACTGTTGACTGTTCCGGTAAATGATCGTGCAAGTTCGAGTCCTGAACCAATTGAAATATAACCATCAAGAACGCCTGCCAGATAATCGGTTACGTCCCAGCTGGTGTCAGCAGAAAGATAAATCAGATCCTTCATGGTACCGGTAGCGGGGAACAGACCGGTATTTCTGACTTTATAGGTTACACTGAAATTGTTTGTATTGCCAACAATCACATTGGTGGCAGCATTAATGTTCACGACCGTCAGATCGGCGGGAGGAGGTTGTTGTACACTGACTGCTTTTGTAAACAAATTGTTTGCTTCAATAGCTCCCTCCCAGATATGATTATGGTAATCTGTTTGGGCAATCAGTATAAAGTTCCCCTGAACATTTGCCGGGAGAAACACATCGGCACTGTCTGAGTAGGAAGCACCCGGAGCAAGGATACCATTGTGGGTGCGGGTAACCAGATTATAAACATTCCCGCTTGCATTAAAATTAACAGAAAGGTAAATATAATCTGCCCAGGATCCAGGGATGGTATTGCCTGTGCCCTGATTTTCGATAGTATATTTTACTTTAAAAGGTTGACCGGCAATAATGATATCGGGAGCATCAAGGCTTGTTAATACCAGATCCGGCGGGGGGGTGAGGCTAATCTGGATTAATTTCGGATCTCCGGCAGGATCACGCCAGATTGCTGCATTATTGGAATAATCCGGATCCAGCACCCAGTGAAAGCGGTCGGCGACTATAAAAAGATAGTAATTGCCATGCACTCCGTTGGGGATGTTAACCTGTTTGTTTTGATTATAGAAAGCACCCGGATTTAACCAGCCGCTAACCCCAATGTTTTCAAGTAAGATATCCGTGGATGGATTGTAAATGGTATCAGAAGAAAGGAATATTGCATCATACCACCAATAATTCTGGGTAATGGCGATGCCCTGATTATCAACCCTCCAGCTTACATTGAGCGGTTGACCTGAATTGCCGGCTTCAGGAGCGCTGGTCACCATAGTTACAAGATCAACCGGTGGATATGGAAGAATGTAAATCGGATTTCCCCGGCTGAAATTATTTCCTTCTGCGGTGTGTTCATAAATGGCATTGGTATGATCTGCTTTTATCCAGAAATAGTAAAATCCTTCGGTCAGATGATTCGGAATCTGGAGATTAACTAAGATAGTATCTCCATCACCTGCCGGAATAGCTGCAGGATGGGATACCTGAGTAACTGCTATCAGGTTAACCGGATTAAATGGATTCGTTGAAAGGTAAATGAAATCGCTGAATGGAGGTGGACTTGCATTTCCGGCTCCCTGGTTCAGAACCCGGTATTCGAGATCCATGTATAAACCCGCATTCAGTGTATCAGTCGAATATGCGATCTGATCCACAATCAGATCAGGCCACGGGCTCAAATTTATCTGTATCGGATCCGGACTTCGGTACACATTGTTGTTTTCTGCACCCGGTTCCTGAATACTGTTGAGGTAATCATTGACAATATAAAAATAATACAGACCTGAAATTCCATTCGGTATGCTGATATGGGCTATTGTATCGAATATCTGATTTGAATTAAAAACCCGGTTATTCATCACAACTTGTCCACAATCCAGCACAGAATCGGGATGAAAACTGCTGTAGGTCGATACGAAAACCCGGTCGACCCATGAATCAATCAGTTTTCCGGGCCCGTTATTTATAATGGTATAGGGCAGGTTGATTGAAAGACCTGAACTTGTCGAAGCAGGCCAATCTGCCGAAACTGTTGAAAGGTCGGGTGCTAAAATCTGAATTTCGCTGCTGCGCAGGATATTATTGGTTTCGAATGTGTGTTCAAAAACCATATACGTGGCGTCGGTAAACACAAATATGTAATACGTCCCGACTATGGATTCCGGTATCCTGATGGTGGAAGTATGGGTGTAGGAAGCTTCCGGATTAAGCGGTGTCCAATGATAAATATAATCAAGCAGAGTGGCTGTTGTAGTGTTGAGATTCAGTGAGTTCGAAATATATATACGATCGAGCCAGTATCCGGTTGCCGGGTTTCCTCCAACATTTTCGACTGTAAAAGCAACATTGATGTACTCATTTTTGCTGGCCGAATCGGTTACCACAATTGATGAAACTTCAAGATCGGGAGGAGGCGTCAGGTAAATGGTCAGAGAATCACTTTTATGAGAATTGTTGTTTTCCAGAGCATGTTCATATACATCGTTGTAAAAATCAGTAACAACATAAATGAAGTGACGACCCAGTATATTATTCGGAATTGTCATTGTACTCTGCTGAGTATAGGCACTATCAACCCCGAGAACACCTGTATGATGAATTGTACCCAGAATATGCGCACTGGCTGGTTGCAAAGCTGTATCTGAACTCAGATAAACCCTGTCGTACCAGGAAGATCCGGGTGTTGCTGCTGTTCCTTTATTTTCAACTTTCCAGCTCAAATTCATAGGCTGACCTGAAAAGATGCTATTCGGTATTATTATTTTAGTAACCTGAAGATCGGGAGTGGGTGACAGGGTGATAAGGAATGTATCCGCGTTAAAGCCGGAATTGTTCGCATTATTATTTTCATTTACATTGTTGTGAAAATCTGTCTTTGCAATCAGGTAAAAGTAGCCCGACAAACCCTGTGGAAGCGTAAATGCAATAGTTTGTATGTAAGATTCCCCGGGGTTCAGGGAACTTACATTCGGTAAAGCGCCCAGATAAACATCGATACCACTCTCATACGTTGTGTCTGATGACAAAAACAACTGATCTGTCCAGCCTGCATTTTGGGTAGATCCCAATCCTGTATTTTTAACCTGAAAAGTAGCACTTATATTCTGACCGGAATAGGCAGTTGCCGGTGCACTGACCTGTTCAATAATCAAATCAGGAAGAAAACGAATGCTAAAGGTCATAAGAGGTCCGGGAGTTGAAAGGCAGGGGTTTTTAGAAACGATGCGCCAATGGTAGGTGGTGCCATAGTTCAATCCACTGGTGATGCTGATATTCAGAGAGGATAGATTCGTGTAAGCAGGAATAAGCGGTTCCGGACTACCTTCCTGCCAGAGATAAAAGTCGTAGGCAGTAGCATACAAAGCCGGACTCCATGAAATGAGTACCGGTATAGACAGGTTCAGGCTGTTATCCGCCGGAAATAAATTGCTTACCGGATCTGGGGGGGTATTATCATAAACATCAACAAATATGGTAGAATAGGCTGTATCATTTCCATCAGTGGCCATCACCTGGTAGGTTGTGGGAACAGCCGGATGCACCCATGGATTTTCCAGTACTGAATAAAATCCCGGAGGATCAGAGGTCCAGACTTTGGTGGAGGTTCCCAGGCCTCCGGCAGTGACTACATTAAGTTGAGTGGAATCTCCGTAACAAATGTTGGGCGGACTGGCAGAGGCTGTAGCCGAAAGTTTCAGCTTAACAAGGCCATTCGTAAATACCGGTGCCGGAGAAACGGGTGCTCCCCAGATATCTGTTATTTCGGATGTTGCCAGAAAGCTCAGGGTGGATTGTCCACCCAGGTATTTAAATCGCAAATCCCCGATCTTGCCATCCGGGATATTGGCCCCGTTAATATCAACCCAGACCAGTGCCAGCGTATTGCCGCTGTGGTTTGAAAGATGAATTCCCGGAAGTAACTGATCATTCCAGTTTGCAACATGACTAAACTGAATAATATTGGCATTGTACTGAATATACAATGTCATCGATCCGATATTGAGGAAATTCTGTGTTGTAACCGGTATACTGATGCTGTCGCCGGGATTGGCATTCACTGTATCCAGAGAAATACGCAGGACCTGTGCCTGTAAGAGACTTCCTGTTAGCAGCAGGATCAGCAGAAAAAAGATCTTTTTCATAATATTATAATTGTATATTACTCTGATAATAAACTATTTACTGATAACCATTCTGCGACTCTGGCTATATCGGGTATTCCCGTTTTCGAACCGGAGCCGGTAAATATATACTCCGGCAGCCAAATGGGAACAATCGGTTGTTATGCTGTGTGAACCCGCCGGGAATTGCGTATTAATCAAACAATTGATTTCAGATCCTACGGGGTTTAACAGACTGATTGTAACCATCCCTTCTTCCGGAAGCATGAATGGTATTGTTGTGTTTTCCTCTGCCGGATTGGGTCGGTTCTGACCCAGGTAGAATCCGCCTGTCAGGCTTTCAGCAGCAAGCAGTTTTGGCATAATCAGATTTCTGCCGGGGATTACTGCTTCATCCGGTCCGGCAATTTCACAAATATTCATGCTTGTAAATAGGGGTGTTTCATTCAGTACACCGCCACTTTTTCGTTTGACGAGAATTTCAAACATCGGAATTTCCCGGGAAATAAGGTAACCATCGGTCTTTGACCAGGCAATCCGGATTTCACCATCCCGAACCGAATAAACGAGATCCGGCAGTGATGATTGGATGCCTTCCACCCCGATCAGATCCGCATTAAAGTTCAATCCGATTGTTACAGCGCCAGTCTGTGTAGTTTCGGAAAGATAAACCGGAACCCATACAGATTCATCCGGCGGTAGCTGAAGAATTCCTGAATACTGCAATTCGACTGAATTTTCGAGCTTTGCATATGGAATAAAGGATCCGTTTACATCACCTGTTGAAAGCCCGTATAAATCAATACCAATATTTGAACCATTCAGCGCGAAGGTTTTTTTCTCAAAAACCCAGTCACCGGCAGGGAAGGTAGAGATGTTTCCTACCGTTCTGTGAAGAACAAGTAAGGCATCCGCCGCAGTCACAGTCAGCCCTGCATTGACATCTGCGGCAGTCAGCCGGAGACCCGTCAGCATTGAAAGGAATACGCTGTGTTTGGCAATTCCGAGGGCATCGGTTGAGTTAACCCCGCCGGATTCTGCGGTTGAAAAAGCATCAATCGAATAAGTCCCGTTTATGTTCAGCGGGAAAATGTAATTTCCGCCGATATCTGTCTCTGTTGAATCAACCGGAACCTGGGCTGCATTTTTTAATCTGACTTTAACACCGGGTAGTGAAGAATAATAAGCATTGTTATAGATTACCTGACCTGAAATGGAATAACGGGGTGTCACATTAATTGTTACTGCATCGGAATGGGAACATCCGTTTTCACCGTTGATCGTCAGCGTATAAGTCCGTGTTGATAAAGGCCTTGCCTTGGGTTGCAGCAGTCCCGGATCATTCAGATCGGTAATGGGTGTCCATCCGATTGTATAGGGGGGAACTCCTCCACTTACATTGGCTGCTATCAGCGTTGAATCATAACCCAGAATATTCAGGTCGGGACCGGCATT
>CAYLTH010000166.1:0-5897 GCA_964386485.1 uncultured Bacteroidales bacterium
CAGAATTAAAGGAAAAAGTCATTTCATTGGGATTGCCGGGATATACCGGTGATCAGCTTGCACAATGGTTCTACAAAACCAATGTCACCGGCTTCGACGAAATGACGAATATTTCGAAAGCCAACCGGGATATTCTGGCGCAACACTTCACGGCGGGTATCGATGCCCACACGGATGTCCAGGTTTCTGCCGACGGTACCCGTAAATACCTCTATCCTGCTGCTGCCGGCAAATTTATCGAAACAGCCTATATGCCTGATTTAAAACGGAATACATTGTGTGTTTCCACACAGGTGGGTTGTAAAATGGGCTGCCTATTCTGTATGACCGGTAAGCAGGGCTTTCAGGCGAATCTTACTTCCGGAGAAATCCTCAACCAATTGCGGAGTCTGCCCGAGCGGGATCTGGTCAGCAATATCGTCTTCATGGGCATGGGAGAGCCATTCGACAATACGATTGAACTGATGAAAAGCCTGGAAATACTCACTTCTGAATATGGTTTCGGCATGGCTTCCAAGCGGATTACGGTTTCTACCATCGGGCTCATCCCCGGATTGGAGACCTTCCTCGAAAACAGCAAATGCAATCTGGCCATCAGCCTGCATTCGCCCTTTGATGAAGAACGCCGTCAGCTTATGCCCGTCGAACATGTATATCCGATTAAAGAGGTGATCGAAACCCTGATCCGGCATGATATTAACCGCTACCGCAAACTCAGCTTTGAATATATATTATTTAAAGACATCAATGACAGCCCCCGCCATGTAAAGGAACTGGCCCGTCTCCTGAATAAATTGCGTTGTAAAATCAACTTAATGCGCTGGCATCCCGTGCCGAATGCCCCTTTGCAGGGATCGGACGAAGGCACAATCCGGGCATTTCAGGAAGGACTCAACCGCAAAGGCATCGTTGCAACCGTGCGTCAGAGCCGCGGTCTCGATATCGATGCTGCCTGCGGACTTTTATCCACCAAACACCTGCTGAACAAACAGAAACAAGCCTGAAAGGACTTCTCTGCAGCGAACCTGTAAAACGGCTTAGTTAAACAGATAGCTGAACAATTCGGGTTTAAAGGAAACCGACAGATACACAAAATACGGCTTCAGTTTATGGGAATCCGGTTGGGCTTTTCTCAGCTTTTCAAAGGTTTCGGTAATCATGGCATATGAAAATCCACCTTCCACCCGGGTATATGCATTGGGTTTATAAGTAAGCATCCAGTCGTTTTCAATTCCTAACTGCGCATCATATTCCACATTGTTGAGGGTATAGGTTTCCATCAGGCGGAAATAATGCACATCACACCTTAGATCAAAACGCTGACCAATGCTGCCAAGCACAAACAGGTATGGATTGATTAAACCCAATCCGCCAATATCCGATGGGAATCTGGTGATGAGATCCAGCGATCCGTTAAATGAATGTCCTGAACCAATAAGCGGAACAAAGGAATGATCTTCATCAGCCGGCGTATCCATCGCTGTGCCACTGAAGACTTCACTTCCCAGACGGAACTGCAGATTTTTATGGGCCTGAAATTGAACTTCGGGTTGCAGATACCAGGCCGAAAGTTTTTTATCATTATTTAACCGACCCCATTGAAAGTAAGCGCTTACTGTTGCAGCAAATCTGCCTGCTTTGAAATCGAGCCGGCCGCCATCGGTATACCGCATCTGGAGTTTTTCAGGGTTTTTCAGATCCTGATGTCCGTCGGCTGCATTGATAAGTGTCAGACTCAGGTCACCAATCAGTCTGGTTTTCAGGTAATGCATCAACAAAAGCTTGTGATACGTGAACCCGGATGGCGTATAATCGGTTCCGCGCAAACGGTCTGAGCTCTGGTTAAAGCCCGCAACGAGATCCGTTTTCAGGGTTTTGGAATCATATTTCAGAACAACAGCATCATGGGATGCACCAGCGGTTCGCCAGTTGATATCAGAGAATAACCGCTGATTGTCGTAAATCAAGCGCTGACGTCCGATCCGGATGCTGAGACCCGGCATGATTACCGGTTCCGCCCAGGCTTCAAACACATGAAAAGTAGAGGGAGTGGATGATCGGGGATCCTGTTGCCCCCAGATTCTGACATCCTGTAAAGATAAATACGCTGTAAACTTTTTGTTTTGAACATATTTCAGGTTAAACCGACTCCGCTGGCCGGTTACAAAAGCAGCGGGTGTGGTATCATTCGGGAGTTGCTGATATCCGTCGCGGTATTCCGGCCGGATTCGATAATCGGCATCAAGGGTCAGTTTTTTATCAGAAGTCCCTTTATACCTGGCATATCGTGCTTTAACGGAATCCGCTTTATCTGCACTGATCACCTTTTCCTGAATGAGAAAATTAAGCAAATCACCTGTATTTTGCGACCATGCCCCAAAACTGATGCATAAACCAAGAGCTAAAATGTAAATTCGTTTCATAGCGGATTTTTTATTTGAACGGATTGGCGATTATTTAAATTCGGTCCCGATCGTAAGATAATCAGGATATTGCAGCGGATAATCCCCGATTTTGATGGTCGGTTTAATTTTCATACTGAATCGGGTTGGTTTGCTGCCGGTTCCGGCCAGGTTCATCACAAAATTCAATAAAGCATCCGTTCCCTTGCCACTGAGCGCCTTTTTCAGATCAATATTCATCTGCATCGGAATAACACTCGATTTCCCGGCCGGAATATTCACCTTGCGGTTAATGACACCTTTCGTCATTTCAATATTGTCGATCAGGAGGATATAATCAAAACCGGCGAGTCCGGCTGCGGATTGATTCGGGTTTTTGCCTTCCAGATTCAGGTTAAACTGCAGCGGGAGTGAGCCCCCCATGGCAGCGCTTGTCAACATGGCGACATTGGATACCGACAAATCCGTAAGTTTGGTTAGCTGTTGTATGTTTACACCGGCAAGACTCAGATTCTCAACCGATTTCAGGCGAAAACTGCAATTCAGGAGATTTCCTGCTTTTTGTGCCTGTTTGACAACATCACAGGAAGTAATACTGAGGGCCAGAAATAAAATGAACAAAACAGGACGAAGCATTTTCATAACAATATCTTAAAGGTGAATACCAGATTCGGTTTGCAAAAATAGCGATTTTCAGTCCTTGTTAATCATATGTAAACTATTCGCCGCATCATGTGTTAGTTAATATCAATTTAGTATTATGAAAAATCTGTTAATTCTTGCCTTGTGGCTGACTTTGCCTCTTTTTACAGTTGCTCAGGACAGTCTGTTTGCATCCCGTTACCTCATCTGGTCTGTCAAAGACGGAAAAACAGTACAGATCGAAGACATTGCACAGGCGATGTCTCAATATGATATACTGTTCTGGGGTGAAGAACATGATGACAGCACGGGTCATTTCCTGGAACAAAAAATGCTCCGGCTTTTAAATGATCAATTTGGAAATTCACTTACACTTTCGATGGAAATGTTCGACCGGGATGTGCAAGCTGTTATGGATGAATATCTTAGCGGGATAATTCGCGAAAAATTTATGATAAAGGATTGCCGGGCATGGAAAAATTACCGCGATTATAAACCCATGGTTGAATTGGCCAAAGAAAAGAAATTTCCGGTTGTTTGTGCCAATGCTCCAACACGTTATACCAATTATGCCGGTCGGAAAGGACAACAGGCTCTTGCAAAACTGCCTGTTGAAACACAGCGTTATTTTGCTCCCCTGCCCTATGATACCGCTACCGGAGCATATCTGAAGAAAATCACAGAAGAATCAGAACATGGTCCAGCCCCGCTTCCATCCAAGGATACAACAAAAATGGCGGTGAAAGATACTGTTAAAGTGAAGGCCCCTGTTTTGACCTCCATGGGGAATTTCAGCATGAATCAGGCTCAATCGCTCTGGGATGCTACAATGGCCTGGTCGATACTTGAATCCACACGCAAATATCCTGCTCACAAAATCATGCAGGTAAATGGTCGCTACCATAGTGATGAGGGTTATGGTGTTGCCACACATCTTAAGAAAATGAAACCCGAAATAAAGGCCTTAATTGTATCTGCCTACAGCGACGACTGTTTCCCGAATCCCGACTGGCAGAAAATACCGAAAACAGGTGATTATATTATTATCACGGATCCGAAATTACCGAAGACTTACGAATAAATTCAGGGTAGTGAATCTATAAAATAAACCGTATGACCGAATTCCAATCATCCGACCGGGAATATGCCTGCGATCTTGATCTGAAGGATCCATTGGCAATATTCAGAAAACGCTTCTATATTCCTGAAAATACGATTTATGTGGATGGAAATTCACTCGGCCTTCTTTCAAAAGATGCAGAATCTACGCTGTTAAGGGTTCTGAATGAATGGAAAACACTCGGAATCAGGGGATGGTTAGATGGTCAGCTGCCTTGGTTTTATATGGCAGAAGAAATCGGAGGCCTGGCAGCCGGATTGGTTGGTGCCAGCCCGGAAGAAGTCATTTTTACCGGCACTGCCACCATCAACATCCATTCACTGATCAGTACATTCTACAAACCTTCAGGCAAACGCACCAAAATTCTGGCCGACGAGCTGAATTTCCCCAGCGATCTGTATGCTTTACAGGGAGAAATAAAAATGCGCGGGCTGGATCCCGCTCAGGAATTGGTTCTTGTGAGATCTGACGACGGATACACATTAAACGAGCAGAAGATTGTAGAGATGATGACCGATGAAATAGCGGTTATCTGGCTGCCGTCTGTACTCTTCTGCAGCGGGCAGCTTCTTGACATGGAATTTCTGACAGCAGAGGCTCATAAACGTGGCATTTTTATTGGATTTGATTGTTGCCATTCAGCCGGAGCTGTTCCTCACCATTTTGATCAATGGGGTGTTGATTTTGCCGTTTTCTGTGGTTACAAATACCTGAATGGCGGACCGGGCTGTGCTGCATTTCTGTACATAAACAAGCAACATTTCAATAAAGAGCCCCTTCTTACAGGATGGTTTGGCTTTATCAAGGACAAAATGTTTGATATGTCGATTAACTTCGAACATCAGACCAATGCCGGCGGTTGGCAGATTTCGTCGCCGGGGATCCTGGGTTCTTCAACTATGGATGGATCAATACGCTTGCTATTGGAAGCAGGTATAGAAAATATCAGGGCAAAATCACTTTCCCTGACTTCATATCTGGTTTATTTATTAAATGAAAGATTACCGGGCGTTTTCAGGGTGGTAACGCCAGATCAGGCCCGATTCCGCAGTGGTCATATCAGCATAGTTCATCCTGAAGAATCGCTTCGGATCAATGAGGCATTAAAGGCGCGTGGAGTCATTCCTGATTTTCGGCCACCAGATATTATCCGTATTGCACCCATCGCATTATACAATACATTCGAAGAAGTGTGGATGCTGGTTCAGCATCTGAAAGAAATTACCGAAAACAAAGAGTACGAGCAATTCTCTAAACAACGTAAAGCGATTTCCTGATATGAACACTGATAAACCCGTTTATTATTCCGATTACCTTGGTCTGGATAAGATCCTGAGTGCTCAACATCCGCTGAGTGCCTTAAATTCTGTAAATGAAGCCCATGACGAGACCCTGTTTATTGTGGTTCATCAGGCTTATGAATTGTGGTTCCTCCAGATCCGCCATGAACTGGCCTCAGTCATCCAATACTTTAAACAAGATTATATTGATGACAATTCACCGGAAATGGTGAAGGTTGTTAACAGACTGCAACGCGTCGGATTGATTTTCAGGCTGATCAACGAACAGTTCAGGATTCTGGAAACCATGACTCCCCTTGATTTTCTGGAATTCCGGAATCTTGTCACGCCTGCATCAGGCTTCCAAAGCAAACAGTTTCGTCTGATCGAAGCCATGCTGGGTCTGCAAATGTCGAAACGCCATCAACCAGAGCATTATAAGAATACAGGAGT
>CAYLTH010000167.1:0-4388 GCA_964386485.1 uncultured Bacteroidales bacterium
AAGAATTTCATCAATGCTTTGGTAATAATTTCTGGTAAAAAGTTGATGAAAGGCTTCGGTTTCATCCAGGACAAGAGCCAGCATCAGCAGGTGTTTCAGCGAAATTTCGTAGTTATTTTCGAAGCGCTTCAAACTACCAAGACTAATTCCGGCTTTTTTTGCCAGTAACTGTTGCGACCACTGGTGTTCCAGTCTTCGTTCGCGAAAGCGTTCAGCAATTCCTTTGCCAATAGAATATGGATTAAAATCATCAAGAACTAATTCATTAACAGATAAAATAGTAGCCATAAAGCACGTAAACTATCATTAATGGTTAAAATAATAGCTGTTGTAAAGGTAATAAATTATCCCGGGAGAAGCAAAAAATTTCATAAAATCCGAATTTTCTTAGAAAGGGCAGGATCCTATTCGATATATATTTTCGATTTCGCTTCCGACTTCCCACACAGAAACACTATATGTAGTTATACAAAAATAATATTTTCATGTTATGACAGCAAGTAAATTTCTTACAATTCAAGGCATTGAAGTTGCCATTATTGAGAAAAACCATCAGGATTTCATTTCAATTACCGATATGGCGAAAAGCCAAATGGGGGAGGCCATAATCATTAAATGGTTGAGTCTTAAGGGAACTATTGAATACCTCGGTGAATGGGAGGCCCTCTATAACCCGGATTTTAATTATACCGAATTCGGTACAATTAAAAATAGTGCCGGGAAGTTAATTATCAGATACATACGGATGCTATTAAGGAAAACCTGATTCCTTCCGAGATTACAAAAAGTCAAATTTCAAAAGTGTATGCTACAGAGGCCGATTTGTTAAATGTTGCGTTATTTGGTAAAACTGCTGCAGAATGGAGGAAAAGTAACTTTGGAACAGAAGGAAATATCAGGGATAATGCCTCCATAGAACAATTAATCGTTCTGACAAATCTTGAAAGTATTAATTCCATCTTCATAGAGCAGGGAATGAATCAGAAAGAAAGATTGGTACTGCTCAATAAAACTGCAATAAACCAGCTAAAATCTCTTTTTAAAAATGCATCACTTAAGAGGCTTAAATAGATCATCCGAAACCGGACTCGGCGGCAGATTGGAGCTGGTAATCAGGTTTTGAATTCCCTCATCCCCTCAATTCCAAATATCCCAACCATCAAATCTCCAAATCATCAAATCTCCAAATCATCAAATTAATCACAGCCCCAAATGCCTGGTAATCACCAGCCGCTGGATTTCGGAGGTTCCTTCGCCGATTTGTAACAGGCGCTGATCACGGTAGAAACGTTCGATGTCGTAATCCTTCATTAAGCCGTAACCACCATGGATCTGAACGGCTTCATCGGCTACTTCTTTCGCGATTTCCGAACAATAGAGTTTCGACATGGCCGCTTCCTTCGCGAAGGGTTTTTTATTGTCTTTTAGCCAGCAGGCCTTGTACAGCAGATTGCGGGCAAGCTCAATTTTGGTCGCCATATCAGCCAACTTGAAAGAAATGGCCTGGAACTTCGAAATAGACTGTCCGAACTGCTTGCGGTCGCGCGAATAATTCATGGCGAGTTCAAACGCTCCCTGTGCCAGTCCCAGTCCCATCGCGGCAATCGAAAGACGGCCGCTGTCGAGGGTATTCAACATAATGCGTGAACCTTCTCCAATTTTCCCCAGCAGGTTTTCTTCCGGAACCTGGCAGTCGTCAAAAAATAATTCTGAAGTATTGGACGCCCGCCACATCATTTTATCATGCATGGTTTTTGCTTTAAAGCCGGGCGTGTTCTGTTCCACAATAATGGCACTGAATTCCTTATGCCCGTCCTTCTCCCCGGTCACGACCTGTACGGTACTTCCTTTTGTGATAGGAGAAGATGCATTGGTAATGAATATTTTACTGCCATTGATCGTCCAGGTGCCGTTTTCGAGTTTTGCTTTTGTGCGCGTTCCTCTCGAATCGGAACCGGCATCTGCTTCGGTTAATCCAAAACCCCAGAGTGCTTCACCGGTACATAAAGATGGAAGATATTTGTGCTTTTGTTCTTCACTCCCAAACGTATACACCGGTCCAATTCCCAGCGAGTTGTGGGCAGCTACCGTGGCAGCCTGCGAACTGTCGATACGGGCCAGCTCTTCCACAGCAATGATGTACGACAAGGTATCAAACCCATGTCCGCCGTATTCTTCGGGCACAACCATTCCAAACAGGCCGATTTCGCCCATCTGACGGGTCAGTTCAACACTAAATTCCTGTTTTTCATCGAGTTCACGGGCTAAGGGTTTGATTTCCTTTTCAGCAAAATCACGTACCGTTTTCCGGATCATATCATGTTCTTCATTGCAGAAAATATCCATGGGATAAGGCTTTATTAAGATTCGTCTTCCAAATTTATCAATTCCGTGATTGTATCCACACTTTCGCCGGCAGAAACATTCACTTTTTTTACAATTCCATCGCGACCGGCACAAATGTTATTCTCGGTTTTCATGGCTTCAACGATGAGCAGAACCTGTCCTTTACGCACGGTTTCACCTTCTTTAACATTGATTTTCACCACCTTACCCGGCATCGGGGCACAGATTTTTTCTTTGCCGCTGTCTCCTCCAAAACCCGACATCGACAGGAGTTCCTGTTCTACCAGAATATCTTCACGCTGACAGGTATAGAGATGTCCCTGGATCATCACGCTCGACAAGCCGGTCCCACCCGATATAAAAGCCTGACCACGTGCATTGTTTATGGTAAAATCGAGTTTGCCATCATTCAGCGAATGCAGGATTGCCGTATATTCTGCGTTGCCGCTTTCAATCCAATACTGATTATGACCGGTATTCCGGAGAGTAATCTCATGCGATTGCCCGTCCATCAATACTTTCAGCGTGGAGGTGTGACGCCAGTACCCAATTTCCTGCCAGATATTCGGGGCCGTATTTGCTTTCTGTTGCAGACTGTACAAAACAAAAGCCAGCAGGGCATTCTGAATCGGGAAGCCGGCCTTCGCGGTTTCTATTCCTGCCGTCAGTTCATCGTGATGATCTTCGCAGAAATGGGTGGAAATGCGGTTTTCAAGGTAATCAGGATGCTCCAGCAAGGCCTGAAGATAGGCATGATTGGTATGGATTCCGAGAACCGGATAGTCGAGCAGGGCATGGTGCATGCGATGTCGGGCCATCGTGCGGTCTTTTCCGTGACATACCAGTTTGGCAATCATCGGGTCGAAATCGGGGAGGATGGTTACCGGATGATCTATGCTGCTGTCGACCCGTATACCCGGGCCGGATGGCTCATGGTAGAGACTGATATTTCCGGGTGAGGGTAAAAAATTATTCGACGGGTCTTCGGCATAAATTCTGCATTCGATGGCATGCCCGTTCTGTTGAATGTTTTCCTGCAGCAGCCTGAGGGGATGCCCGGCTGCCACCATGATCTGTTCTTCAACAATATCAACACCTGTAACCATTTCGGTAACAGGATGTTCCACCTGGATCCGGGTATTCATCTCCAGAAAATAGAAATTGAGCTTGCTGTCGACCAGAAATTCGATTGTTCCTGCACTGTGGTATTTTGCTGCTTTCCCGAGCTGGACAGCGGCTTCGCACATTTTTTGGCGTACTTCCGATGTCAGGGTGGGAGAGGGACTTTCTTCGATTATTTTCTGGTACCTGCGCTGGATCGAGCATTCGCGTTCGAAAAGATGAATCACATTTCCGTGCTTATCTCCCAGGATCTGAACTTCAATATGGCGCGGATTTTCAATGAATTGTTCGATATACACGGTACCATCCCCGAAATAGGTTGCCGCTTCCCTACTCGTGGACTCGAGTGCTGCCGCAAGCTGGTCGGGTTCACGCACAATGCGCATGCCTTTGCCACCACCTCCGGCTGCCGCTTTCACGAGAATGGGGAACGGTATTGATTTTGCCGCCTCAACCAGGTGTTCGTGGCTGCCCTGAGCACCCCGGCCAACCGGCAATCCGCATTTGACGGCGAAATCGCGCGATTCGATCTTATGTCCCATGAGCAGGATCGCGTCCTGTCCGGGCCCGACAAAGGTAATTCCTGCATCCTCACAGGCTTTGGCAAATGCCTGCCGTTCGGAAAGGAAGCCATAACCGGGATGGATCAGGTCGCAACCGCTGGATTGAGCAATGCCAACCACTTTCGCAATATTGAGCCAGGTATCTGCCAGATTGCCCTCACCCAGATTATACGACTCATCCGATAATCTGACATGCAGTGCATTCACTTCAACCGGAGTGTAGAGTGTTACCGTTTGCAGACCCAGTTTCCGGGCAGTCCGGATGATGCGCACAGCGATTTCACCACGGTTGGCAATCAGTATTTTATTAAATTGTTTCATCATCATCTATTTAACCCAGTTCGGTTTACGTTTTTC
>CAYLTH010000167.1:4488-5832 GCA_964386485.1 uncultured Bacteroidales bacterium
TCGATGATTTCGGAAATCATCCGTTCATTGAAGGCATTGTGTATATCGGGTCTGTTAAACCACAGGATACCAATATCATCCTGTTTTTCAAATTCCAAGGTTTCAAATTGTTTCATAATCATCTGTAAATTACATTCTGAATACACCAAACTGAGGATCCGGATAGGGTTGATTTACCGACATGGCAATGCCCATGGCAATAATTTTGCGTGTGTCGGCCGGATCGATAATGCCGTCGTCCCACAAACGGGCGGTGCTGTAGTAAGCCGAACCTTCTGTTTCGTATTTACCCAGTATCGACTGGCGCATTTGATTCATTTCGTCGGGATTGGCTTGTTTTCCCTGGGCTTTGAGCTGATCTTCCTTAACCTGTATCAACACCGAAGCGGCCTGTTCGCCTCCCATGACCGAGATTTTGGAATTGGGCCACATAAACAGCAGGCGGGGTTCATACGCACGACCGGCCATGGCATAATTTCCGGCACCAAATGAACCGCCAAAAACAACGGTAAATTTAGGCACCCGGGCATTTGCAACAGCATGCACCATTTTGGCTCCGTCGCGGGCAATACCGCGGCGTTCATATTCCTTGCCCACGATAAATCCTGTAATATTCTGAAGAAACAGGATGGGGATCTTCCGGAAACCGCATAATTCAATGAAATGCGCGGCCTTCAGGGAAGTTTCGCTGAATAATACGCCGTTACTGGCGAGGATACCCACCGGGAAGCCCATGATATGGGCAAAGCCTGTTATAATGGTGGGAGCATAGCGTGCTTTAAATTCATGGAAACGGCTGCCATCCACCAGACGGGCGATGATTTCGCGGGCATCGACTGCTTTTTTCAGATCAACCGGTGCGAGACCGTATAGTTCTGATGGATCATAATAGGGGTCTTCCGGAGTCTGAAGATCCAGTTTTTGTTTCGTTGAAGCGGAGAGCGTCTGAAAAATATTGCGGCAGATCTGCAATGCATGATGATCATTTTCGGCCAGATGATCGGCAACTCCGGAAATGGAGGTATGAACTTCGGCTCCTCCGAGCTCTTCGGCGCTGACTTCTTCACCGGTGGCTGCCTTCACAAGAGGAGGACCGCCAATGAAGATGGTTCCCTGATTTCTAACGATGATGGTTTCATCGCTCATGGCCGGAACATAAGCACCGCCGGCAGTACAGGAACCCATCACGATGGAAATCTGGGGTATTCCGAGTGCTGAAAGCCGGGCCTGGTTAAAGAAAAAGCGGCCAAAATCGTATTTATCCGGAAAAACATTGGCCTGTTCGGGCAGAAATACTCCGCCGGAATCCACCATATACACGCAGGGAAGATGGTTTTCCATCGC
>CAYLTH010000168.1:0-2799 GCA_964386485.1 uncultured Bacteroidales bacterium
CATGTTGTATTCAAAAACATCGCCAATTCGGAACAGGCGCATACAACTGCCATTTTAAAGCTATTAACCTATTATCAGATCCCCGATCCGGCTGCAGGACATGTACAAGGTGTATTTACCAATCCCGACATTCAGGCTTTATACGATGCATTACTGGCACAAGGCGACCTGAGCCTGATTGATGCTTTCACTGTCGGAGCAACGATTGAGGATTATGATATTCATGACCTGAACGGACACATCGCCAATGATATTGACAATATAAATATACTGAAAGTGCTCAACAATCTGAGAAATGGTTCCAAGGCACATATCCGGGCTTTTAACCGTCAGCTTGAGATCCGTGGAGTTACCTATGTTCCGCAATTTATTTCCCAGGCCGAGTTTGATGCGATTATAAACTAGGATTGCCCCATTTACCCCCTCCCGGCCTCCCCCATACTGGGGGAGGTGAAAACCAGGAGGTGTAAAGAAAGAAAAAAAGTTGTTCTGTTTGAGCAACTTTTTTTGTTTTGACTTCCGACTTGGATTACCCCCTCCCGGCCTCCCCCATACTGGGGGAGGTGAAAACCAGGAGGTGTAAAGAAAGAAAAAAAGTTGTTCTGTTTGAGCAACTTTTTTTTTGTTTTGGCTTCCGACTTGGGTGGTGAAAACAGTATATATAGTTGAGACCCCCTCCCGGCCTCCCCCAAAAATGGGGGAGGAGAAAGGAATGGAGAAGGATTAAATGATATAATTATTTATTAATCAAAATTTAAATTATGAAAACAACTACATTTCTCCGTAAACTTTTTCTCCTCCCTCATTTTTGGGGGAGGCCGGGAGGGGGTACAGCATGACTCAGCTTAAATCAATAATTGATCTACCCATGTACTTTGGTGCATCAATTGAAACGCTTGAGAAAGCAAGAGCGCTCCGGAATGAAATGACGCCTAGCGAAAAACTAATCTGGCAACAAATCCGGAAAAGGAAGATGAATGGGTTTAAGTTCCGGCGCCAGCATCCGATTTCACTATTCATTGCAGATTTCTTCTGTTATGAAGCCTTGTTAATACTAGAGATTGACGGGAATGTCCATGATCAACCTGATCAAAAAGCATATGACATTGAAAGAACTTATGTTTTAAACACACTTAATATTAAAGTCCTCCGCTTTACCAATAATGACGTGCAATACAATATGAACGGAGTCTTGAAAGAAATAAGAAAAGAATTACTAACCCGAAAAGATTCCAATACCCCCTCCCAGCCTCCCCCAAAAATGGGGGAGGTGAAAGGAAAGGGAAAAAAAGAACCTATTAATAGATAAAACCTATATTTAAAACAATTTAAACAATTACATTTCTCACTAAAACATTTCTCCTCCCCCACTCTGGGGGAGGTCGGGAGGGGGTAAAAGTCAGACTTAATCAAAATCGAAAAACAAGATTATTCCCGCTCGTGGATATGGAATAGTTCGGGGAGTTGTTGAGTATAACTTCCCCGCTTCTGTAGAGCTGCGAATGGCCCACGAAGCGCATGACTAAGCCGAGGACTCCGGAACCTATAGACAGAACAATGGCAACGTCTCTGGATTCATTTGAAGTACTGGTCAAAGCCCACATCGAGAAACCCGATGAACCCACAAACAGTATGTCCGAAAAGATCAGGTTAAACCCGGCCTTTGAATGAAGTTTGGCAGCAATCATCATGCTGTTCTGCTTCAGGGTATCCCGTTGCCTTTCAACTACGGCCTGCTTTTTCGAAAGAAACTCCTCAACAAATTGATTTACCGAGTCGCGCTTCCCATTGCAACTAACACTCGAAATTTTTGTGATCCGATATGACCAGGGGTATTCCGGTTGGGATGGCTCACTCAATACTTCAATTTTTTCAAAGCTTACATCTATAATTTTGCAGGGAAGTACCCGCGCATTGCGAAAAAATAAGGTGTCGGGTTTGATGGTTTGAGACTGAACAAACGAAGATAAACTCAGCAAAACAAGGAATACGAAAAATGATTTCATCAGGGTGATTTTTTGTAGCCGAAAGGTAAGGATTTTCTGATTCCACAATCAGCGGGATATTCAGTCCGGCTTGGATTATGATGTTGAGATATTGTCACGCCATTAGAAGATTAATCCTGAATTGAATTACCTTTGAAAAATAAAAAGAAAACGTATGAAATTACATTATTTATGGCTGGTAATCTGTTTCTTATGGTTTTTAAATTCCTTGTCAGCTCAACAAACAAATAATCCTAAAAACAGCACCGCTGAAAAAGAAATGACAGTTGTAGTTGAAGAAATGCCATCCTTCCCTGGTGGTGAAGTAGCACGGATGAAGTTTCTTGCTGAAAATATAAATTATCCGGAAGAGGCCATGAAAAACAAGATTCAAGGAACAGTTTCTGTGTCTTTTAATGTAAGCAAAAGTGGGAAAGTATCAGGAGTCAAAATATACAAAGGGATCGGTGGTGGCTGCGATGAAGAAGTTAAACGAGTTGTGAAACTGATGCCCAGATGGAATCCCGGAACTCAGGATGGCAAGCCAGTCAAAGTTCGATTTGTAATGTCTGTCAATTTCAAGCTTTAAAGCAATCCCACTTAAGAATCAACTCATCCATAATAATTGAGTTTCAATATGATAATCAAGGCATATTGAAGTAAGCAACAGCATGGAGATGTAACCCTGAAAAAAATCTTGTCTTTGTTTTAACAAAAAAGCCCAACAAATTGATTTACAATTTATTGGGCTTTCATCTTGTTGTCCGACCAGGACTCGAACCTGAACTGAGAGAACCAAAAACTCTAGTGCTGC
>CAYLTH010000168.1:2899-5707 GCA_964386485.1 uncultured Bacteroidales bacterium
ATCATTCCATGGATCGTGAAACTGTCTGGTTTGTTTGAACTGTTCTTCGTGAACACCGTTGGTTTGCCTTTTGATTCCGGAACGCTTATCTATTTTACACTGTTGATAGCAGCCATTGTATTTGGTCTGCGATTCACCAAAATACGTCAGAAGGCACTTGGTCATATGATTATTCTGGCTTTTACCTTTATTCTGATTGGATATTCCAGCTTCTTTATGCTGGTAATCCGTTCCAATGCCAATACACCGATTGATGAAAATGACCCGGAAGATGCCATCGGACTTTTATCCTATCTGAATCGTGAACAATACGGAACCTGGCCACTGGGTTATGGTCAGTATTACAATGCCCCTGTTGTTTCGTATAAAGACGGGAACCCGATTTATCAACGCGATGAAAAAACGAAAAAATACATCATCACCGACGACCGTAAACAAACTGAACCGGTGTATGATTCCCGCTTTACGACTGTTTTTCCGCGTATGTGGAGCAGCCAGAAACCCAGTCATATCAGCGCCTACAAAGAATGGGGCGGTGAAGGTGGAACGCCTGTAACGATTACCAAAGGTGAAGGTGAAAGCGAAACTGTTTATATCCCCACCTTCGGACAAAACCTGAAATACTTCTTCCAATATCAGATCGGGCACATGTATTTGCGCTATTTCATGTGGAATTTTGCCGGTCGTCAGAATGATATTGAAGGCCATGGCGGTGCCGAAAACGGAAACTGGATCAGTGGCATTCCTTACCTCGATAATGCCCGCCTGGGTGACCAGTCGAATTTACCTTCGAGCATGAGCAATCCTGCTAAAAATAAATTTTACATGCTTCCGCTTATCCTCGGGATGATCGGATTATTATACCATATCAACCGGAATTACAAGGATAGTATTATCGTCGGTCTCCTTTTCGTAATGACCGGACTGGCCATTGTGGTCTATCTGAATCAAACTCCTTATCAGCCTCGTGAACGGGACTACTCCTATGCGGGGTCCTTCATGGCATTTACGATATGGATCGGACTTGGCGTGATGGCTTTGTGGGAAATGTTGCGTAAAAAAGTCAATCCGGCCATTACAGCCGCTGTTATCACCTTTGTTTGTTTGTTGCTGGTACCGGGCATTATGGCCAGGGAAGGCTGGGATGATCATAACCGCTCGGGCAAATACGCCTGCCGCGATTTTGCTGCGAATTACCTCAATTCATGTGCCCCCAATGCCATCCTGATTACCAATGGTGACAATGATACCTTCCCGCTCTGGTATGCCCAGGAAGTAGAAGGTATACGTACCGACATCAGGGTTGTGAACTATATGCTTGCTTCCGGTGATTGGTATATTCATCAGTTGCAGCGAAAAATCTATGATGCACAACCCATGCCAATGACCTTATCCCCTGACAAATACATGAAAGGGATCAACGAATACATACCTTTCTATGATATGAAAGTGGAAGGATATACCAATATCAAGGAGATCGTTGATTTTATAAACAGCGATGATGAACGCACCAAGCTTCCTTTGCAAAGTGGCCGTAAACTCAGTTTTGTCCCAACCAAAAATTTCAGATTGGTTGTCGACTCTGTTGCCTGTATAAAAAATGGCATCGTTCCTCCTGAACTCGCCGGCAAAATGGTTCCGGTTATTGAATGGAAAATGAAGAAAAATTATCTGTTCAAAAACGATCTCATGCTGCTCGATTTTCTGGCCACCAGCAACTGGACACGCCCATTATACTTCGCTAATCCTGGTTCAGTAGATGATGTTTTTGATTTTGGACCCTATCTGCACCTCGAAGGATTTGTATACAGATTTATGCCTGTCCCGGCCGGAAATTATATTAACGGAATGGGCGGTATTACCCAGTCAGCCCAAAACTATGACATTCTGATGAATAAGTGTGCCTGGGGAAATCTGAATAGTCCGGCCGTTACCATTGACCGTGAAAGTTCGCGTAATTCCATTATCCCGAAAAATAATTTCCTCCGCCTGGCGCAACTCCTGGTAGATGAAAATAAAATGGACTCTGCTATCAAAGTACTGGATCGTTGTCAGGAAGTATTCCCGCACAGCAAAATCTCCTATGATCTGTATATGTTACCTTTTGGAGAGGTTTATTACAAAGCCGGTGCAAAAGAAAAATCAGCAGAAATCATGAGAACCCTCTTCAAGGTTTACAGTGAAAATGCAAAATACTATGCATCTCAAAAACCAAAAATTGCCCGTTTGTATGCAAAAGATCAGGAACAGGCAATGATGGTACTCCGCAGGCTTGAACAAATGGCCGGTGAATACAAACAGGATGCAGTAGGGAATGAAATTAAAGCATTCTTTGCTGCCAATCCCCAATTGATGCAGTAATTCATCTCTTTTTATGAATACAATGGATAAAAGCTATCAGAGAATAAATACCATTCTCGGGTGGATCATGGGTGTATTTGCCAGCATGATCTACATCATTACCTCTGAACCAACAGTAAGTTTCTGGGATTGCGGCGAATACATTGCAACAGCCTACAAACTGCTCGTCGGGCATCCTCCGGGAGCTCCGCTATTTCAAATTATGGGGCGGTTTTTCTCGCTCTTTGCCATGGGTGATACCGCTCTGGTTGCCCGTATGGTGAATACCATGACAGCCCTCTCATCCGGATTTACCATTATGTTCCTTTTCTGGTCGATAACCATGCTAACCCGCAAACTGGTGAAAGAATGGGATACAAGCCGGCTGTGGGCTGTGATGGGAAGTGGTCTGGTAGGCGCAATGGCCTATACCTTCAGTGATTCTTTCTGGTTTTCTGCTGTTGAAGG
>CAYLTH010000169.1:0-1410 GCA_964386485.1 uncultured Bacteroidales bacterium
CGTTTGTGATAATGCGCTTGTCCAGACCTATTTTGTAAACCCTGTTGCCGGGGCATCAGGTTATACATGGGCTGTGACTCCGGGAATGACCATTTTAAGCGGACAAGGAACGACGACTGTGCAGGTGAATGTGGGGAATGGCGGGTCAATCAGTGTGTTCGCTTCCAACATCAGCGGGAACAGTGCCCTGATCAGCCGGACGATTTACATACTTCCTGCCCCGGTTGTGAGTCTGAATCTCCCTTTTGATACACTTTGTATTAATGCTACTCCGTATTTGCTTAGCGGAGGCGTCCCTTCAGGAGGTCAGTTCAGCGGAACAGGGGTATCGGCAGGCGTTTTCACGCCTTCAATGGCCGGAGTCGGCTTGCATCAGCTGGTTTACACCTTTGCATCAGCAAATGGCTGTTTGAATACGGCCTCTGCTGTTGTGGATGTCGAGTTATGTGCCGGAATTCCGGATTTGAAGTCTTCGGATTTGCTGATTTATCCCAATCCTTTTTCAGGCAATGCCACTTTGCGGATTGCCGGAAATTTCACTGCCGGGCAGGTCTTTATTTATCGGAGTGATGGTAGTCTGGTGCATTCAGTCAGGGTGTCGGGCAATGAGACAGATCTCAGCCATGAAAGTCTCTATCCGGGTGTATATCAGATTGTTGTAATTTCAGAAGAAGGCAAAACATATCAGCAGAAGCTAATTGTCAGTCCACAGTGAATTTGACAGTCATGTTATTGTATATGAATAATTTCAAAATGCTTGTTTATTTGAAAATTAATCCGGACATTTGCACCCCTTTTACGAGGAAGCCCTTATGGGCTGAAAAATAAATTATTATTCATCACAAACACGAGAAAACATGCCAACAAGAATGAGGTTACAACGATTTGGTAAAAAAGGCGCTGCCTTTTATCATATTGTTATTGCGGATGGTCGGGCACCACGGGACGGACGTTTTATCGAGAAAATTGGCACCTACAATCCTATTTCCAGGCCTGCTGATATTCAGATCGACTTTGACCGTGCACTATACTGGTTTCAAACCGGTGCAGCACCATCAGAAACTGTTAAAGCTATTTTAGCTTACAAAGGGATTATTTACAAAAACCACCTGTTGAAAGGTGTTGCAAAAGGAGCTTTAACGCTTGAGCAGGCCGAAGCAAAATTCCAGGAATGGATGATGCAGAAAGAAAGCAAAATCAACACCCTGAAGCGCGAAGTTGCACAGGTAGGTAAGAAAGAATACGAAATGCGTCTTGTTGCCGAATCAAAAATCAACCAGGCTAAGGCTGCTGAAGTTGCAAAGAAACTTGCAAAAGCTGCTCTTAAGGCTGCTGCTGTTGATGATGTTGTTGCTGAAGAAGAAGTAGCCGAAGAAGTAGCTGAAGTAGTTGAAGAAGCTGCTCCTGCTG
>CAYLTH010000169.1:1510-5696 GCA_964386485.1 uncultured Bacteroidales bacterium
GAAGAAGCTGCACCTGAAGCCCCTGCAACAGAAGAACAAGCATAATATTACAGGGAATTTTAATTCGCCTGTTTCATAAGTCCTCCTTGTTATTACCTTTGATGGTATGAACAAGGAGGATTTTCTTTTATGCGGACAGGTCCGGAAGACTTTCGGATACAAGGGCGAAGTAGTGGTTGTTTTGCACAAACAACTTCCATTTGATGTTGAGAATCTGGAATATTTCTTTCTGGAAACCCATTTTGGTTTGGTGCCATTTCAAATTGAAGAGATCAGTTCTTCCGGAAGGGAGGCCTGGCTGGTGAAATTTACCGATGTAAGCAGTGATGCTGAGGCTACTGCGATTAAAGATTTTAATCTTTATGTACCGCTCGAAGGGCTTGAGATACCGGATGAGGAGGAAATGCTTCCGGCTGCCATGCTTACAGGATATTCTGTTGTTGATAAGGTTTCCGGGTCGATTGGACTGGTGGTTGGCATCATGGAAATGAAGGAACAAAGCCTGCTTGAAGTTAAAAGTGGCTCACTTATACACCTGATTCCCCTGGTTGAAGCCATGATCCTGCGCTTCGATCATAAAAAGCGCATTATCCATACGCAATTACCGGAAGGTTTGCTCGAATTGAATGAAGGATAATCGTGTTTCAGTTTAAACAATTTGCAGTCTCTGATGATAACTGTGCGATGAAAGTCGGCACGGATGCGGTTCTTTTGGGTGCCTGGAGTGGTATTCCCTACAGCAATAGCATAAGCCGTATTCTGGATGTCGGGAGTGGCTGTGGAATTCTGGCTTTGATGATGGCACAGCAGACCAATGCTTTTATTGATGCGGTTGAAATCGATGAGGACTCTTGTAAAACAGCAACGATAAACTTTACCGGTTCTGCCTGGTCAGACCGGTTGAATTGTATTCATAGCTCATTTCAGGATTTTGTAAAGATATCGGAATACCGCTATGATATCATCCTCAGCAATCCTCCCTTTTTTAGTGAATCCCTTCTGAACCCGAAAGAACAGCGGGCCATTGCACGGCATCAGGTTCTGCTTGGTTTTGATGCATTGTTTGATGGAGTATCCCAAATGCTTCATCCGGATGGTATTTTCAATCTGATATACCCGCTTTTAAGCAATGAGTCTATTGATATTGAAGCCGGCAGAAACGGACTGTTTTGCAGTCGAAAGACTTTCGTTTATCCGAAGCCGGGCAAGCCTTGTAACAGGGTTTTAGCTTCCTTTGGCAGAAAAGATGTTGGTTTGGTGCAGGACGATTTGCTTATTCGCAACGGGGATGCCGTTTTTTCGGAACAATATCGCCAGCTAACCCGTGAATTTTATTTAAATTTTTAACCAAGCGGCCCGTTTTTTGTTCTAAGCTATATCTTTGCCCCCTATCGAACAAAAAGGAAACGAATTATGTACAAGATAGCAACAATTTTAGCAGCTTTTATTCTATTTTCCATGATCTCTATTGCTCAGACTACACCAAAACGGATTGCTTTCTCCAAAGCAGGCCCGGATGAAAAATACAAATTATACATTAAATGGTTATCGGATGTGAATCCGGGCATTGAATATGTGGATCTCAACGGGATGAGTCCTGCTGATGCCGTTAAGGAACTTCAGACATGTCAGGGGTTGGTCGTTACCGGTGGAGCAGATGTGTATCCTTCTCTGTATGGCCGCGAGAAAGATGCCACACGCTGTGGTCCGTTTGACCGCAAGCGGGATGGCGTTGAAATGTCTTTGTTAAAGGCTGCCCTGGAAAAGAAAATGCCCATTTTTGCCATTTGCAGAGGTGCACAGATACTCAATGTATTACAGGGCGGATCTCTGATAATTGATATTCCAAGTGATTATCCGACAACTGTTCAGCATACTCTGCAAAACCCTGAAGGAGCCCGGCATGATATTCTGATAGAAAAGAAATCGATGTTGTTTAAATTGATGAATACCGAGAGTTGTCTGGTCAACAGTTACCACCATCAGGCCGTTGATAAACTGGCTCCGGTCTTTGTTCCGATGGCCAAAGCAAAAGACGGAATCATCGAAGCCTATACCTGGAAAGAAGCTGCCGGAAAATCATTTTTGATTGCTGTTCAATGGCATCCCGAGCGACTGGTAAAAGAAAATAATCTTTCGAAACGACTCGCCGAATTGTTTTTGTCGGAAGTAATGGGATATCAGTAGTCCTATTCTGATTTTTTCTTCTTTACAGGTTGCTTCTCGTTAAACATATAGATCAATCTGAAAGTCAGGACATTATTAAACTGTTTGCGGGTCCAGGTCTCCTGGCTTGTTGTAAATGTGCGCGTGCGGATTTTGTTCAGGGAATAGGAATAGCGGAAATTGAACTTCAGCTGCTTATAAATCCGGAAACGGATATCACCGATGAAGTTCCAGTCGGAACGATCATACGGGCCTTTTAAAGTTGTTTCGGCAACCCGGTTTCCATGTTCATATTCCTTTACATCCACAAGTCTCGCCCAGGAGAAACCGGCACCAAAAGTCATTGTTTCCTTGTCTTCAAAATGGAGCATCAGCGGAACTTCTACATAATTCAGTAAAAGCCGGTATTCGCCACTGGCAGAATCACTGTATTGCGGACTTTGGTAAGCGCCTTTTTGGGTATAGGCATTTTCGAGGCTGACAGACCATTTCTTTTTGAAGGGCATAACAACACCGACTCCCAGATTCAATCCGATTTTTTTATACCCGAAACATTCATCACCATCCACCTGAGTCAGATTGAAACCGGTGACCCCATACCCTTTAAACTGTTGTGCAACAGCTTCATAGTCCGGAGAGAGGAGAATGATTGAGAGGAGATTCAACAGCAGTATTCGCAGAAAAGTTTGTGTCATATGCTGAAAAAATTTGTACAGGATTTCTTATTGGGTATTCCGCATCGACAGCTGTATTCTCCGCCGGTCTGCATCTACTTCCAGAACCCTGACCATTACTTTTTGATTAATTTTCAATACTTCATTCGGGTCTTTCACGAAGGTTTCGGAGATCTGTGAAATATGTACCAAACCATCCTGATGCACACCGACGTCAACGAAAGCACCGAAATTCGTGATATTCATAACGATTCCGGGTAAGACCATGCCCGGTATCAGGTCTTCAATCTTAGTGATACTTTTATCGAACTCGAAAGCAATGAATTTATTGCGCGGATCACGGCCGGGTTTATCGAGTTCGAGCATGATATCGGTTAAGGTGGGGAGCCCTGTTTTATCGGTTACATAGGCCTGAAGGTTGATTTTCTGTCGCAGGGTTTTGTCGTTTATCAGCTCAGTGATGGTGCATCCAAGATCCTTTGCCATGATTTTAACGATTGCATAACTCTCAGGATGAATAGCAGTATTATCAAGTGGATTTTCAGCTTCGCGGATCCGTAAAAAACCTGCAGCCTGCTCGAAGGCTTTATCACCGAAGCGGGCTACTTTCTTCAGGTTTTCGCGTTTTGTAAAGGGACCGTTCTCTTTTCTGTATTCGATAATATTGGCAGCCAGAGAGGGTCCGATGCCTGAAACGCAGGCCAATAGTTGTTTGCTGGCGGTGTTAAGTTCGACACCTACGTGGTTAACGCAGGAAACCACTGTATCTTCCAGGCTTTTTTGCAGTTCTTTCTGGTCCACATCGTGCTGGTATTGACCCACACCGATGGATTTCGGATCAATTTTTACAAGTTCGGCCAGCGGATCGATGAGTCTGCGGCCAATAGAAACAGCACCTCGTACCGTAACATCGTAGGAAGGGAATTCCTCACGGGCCACTGCGGAGGCCGAATACACGGATGCGCCGCTTTCATTGACCATTACTGCTATCAGATCGCGGTCGAAGCGGATTTTGCGGATAAAATCCTCGGTTTCGCGGCCAGCAGTTCCGTTTCCAATGGCAATGGCTTCGATTTTGTAAGCACTCACCAGGTTCAGGATTTTTTTACCGGCTTCTTTTTCTTCGCGTTGGGGTGGGTGGGGATAAATAGTTTCGTTGTGAACCAGATTTCCCTGCCGGTCGAGACAGACTAATTTGCATCCCGATTTAAACCCCGGGTCGATGGCCAGAACATTTTTTTGACCCAATGGGGCAGCGAGCAGCAGTTGTCGCATATTTTCGACAAAAACGCGAATCGCTTCTTTATCTGCTTTTTCTTTTGCCCATTGGCGCATTTCGGTTTCAA
>CAYLTH010000170.1:0-5567 GCA_964386485.1 uncultured Bacteroidales bacterium
AATATTATGAAATACAAGGTCTTAATTGCACTTTTACTCTTCTTTTGTCTTCATTTTGAAGGCTATTCACAACAGGATATTGGTGTTTCCGCGATCTTGAGCCCGGGATCGAATTTTGTGAGTGGAGGAACAAATGCTGTCATCGTTGTATTGGTAAAAAATTACGGAACAACCTCAGTTGGTAATTTCTTAATCTGGTTATCCATTGACAACGTATACTTATCATCAATTATCGTTTCAACTATACCCTCCCCAGGATCATCGGAGGAAATCGCTGTCACAAATTACGTCTTTCCCTGTAAACCCTATCATCATTTTAAGTTTTATACTGACTTAGCGGGAGATATTAACCCCTCGAATGACGCCCTTTATGTTACCTTAACTTCTTTACCCAATCTGATACCAGATACAATCAAACCCGCACCAGCACCTTATTGGTCAGGGACAGTCAGTGCATCAGGTTATTCCAATAACAGCATGGTTCAATGCCAGGCAGGGCAGAGCCAGATGGGTTGGATTACCTTTGATGCATCCGACTTGGTGGCATCCCAGGTAATCGATTCTGCCACCCTCGTTCTGCAGGCATCCGCACCCTATCAGAATCCGGTAGTTGAGCTGGTACATCTGTCTATTCCGCCGGTTAATTCAACTGCCCCTGTCGTCTGGCAAGCCCTTCAGACTGCCCCTGTTCTGCAAACGGTTGTCGCTTCAGGATCCGCAGGTTCCATTATTTCGATAAAGCTTAATGCACAGATCGTGTCGCAGATCTCCAATTCCATCATTTACGGCAACTTCACCCTGGGTTTTAAGGAAATTAGTCCCGGTACTGCTAATGTGGCAACATTTCAGGGAGCCCTCCAGGCTGCGCACCCTTATATCATTCTTCATTCTGCACAGCCCTTTATCCATGATGTTGGTGTTTCCGGTGTTTCCACCAACCCTCCCGGACCAATACCCACATCTCCTATGATGGTTGAAGCATTAATTAGTAACCATGGGATGAACACAGAAACAGTTAATGTGGTTTGTACCGGCACCGGGGGGTATACCAGCACTGTTACAAACGTTACATTGATGCCAGGAAGCTTTTCGCAAATTACCTTCCCGGATTTATTTAACCCTCCGCCAGGACCATTTTGTTTGCAGGTTGAAACCCAGCTGCCAACAGACCAGAATTGCCTGAATGACTTGGATACGCTTTGCTATTCAATTGTTTTACCCACACTTGTGAATGGTTCTGTACATTATGCCAGTACTACATTAACGCCTTTATACGACAGTACTTTTGTACATCTTGTCCCTATGAATCCACCGGGTCCGGTTATTACGGATACCGTTGACCTTACGGGATTTTATGAGTTTGTTAATCCAGCTCCCGGATCCTATGTCCTGATGGCTTCATCAAGCCGGCACTGGAAGGGCGTGAATGCCACAGATGCCATGAAAGCGATGCAACACTATGTTGGAATGATACAGCTTACCGGTCTTAAGGCCAAAGCAGCCGATGTAAACGGTGATGGCTGGATAAATTCGCTCGATGCACTTCTGATAGCCCGGCGGTTCGTAGGCCAGATAAACAGTTTTCCGGTCGGGGACTGGATCTTTGAAGACTTTCAGCTACAAATCAATACAAGCCAATCCCTATTTCAAAACATCCCGGGGATTATTGCCGGAGATACAGATGGTTCTTATTAAACAGAACGATCATGAACACCCTGCCAAAAATTATCCCGGGAATCCTGGTCTTCCTGATTCCCTACCTGTACTTTCAGGAGCTAAGGGCACAGACCATGGCGTATGGGTATGTGATATCCTCACCACTTTTGCCTGAAGGCCCATGCCGGTTTATCCTTGAAAATCCGGACAGCATTATTTCGCTGGCGGCCACCACTTCACCGGATCCCATCGTGGCCAATACCTGGGGAAACGGGCATTGGTGGGCTGTTGAAGCCTGGGATCCTGCCAATGGCTTGAATCACGGGCATTTGTACACCATCGATACCCTCACCGGACTTATGACCGATATCGGTCCCCTCAATCAAAACCTGGATGCGCTGGCCTATAACCATTGGTCTAATTCGCTCTTTGGATTGAAAAGCATCCCTAACAGTCAGGGACATATCCGGACATATATTTATTCCGTGAATACCACCACCGGAAATGCCCATTTGGTTGACACCCTGGATTTTAATGGAACAATCAGCGGTTTCGCATACAACTATAACACGAACCGGTATTTCATCGGAATGAACGACAAGAGGTTTTATTCGTGCCCGGACATAGATTATTCTGAACCGGATCTGGAATTCAGCCTGACAGCGGCCATCACTTCACCAGGCGATATGGCCTGCAATCTGAACAATAATACGATATATATTTTGAGCGATCAGGAAGGTGGAGCCCTGATTCTGGTGGATACTTCTATAATTCACGGCCACCTTTTGGGGAATTTGCCTGCAGCGACTAAAATAACCGGACTTGTTATTCCTTTTGCCTACACACACCCAACGGTTGGAGATGTCGGCATTGTTAGCATTCAACATCCTAAAACCGGATGTCAGACATCCGGTGAACCCGTTATCCTGTTGCTTAAAAACTTTGGTACCGAACCTGTTCATGACTTTAAACTTTATTGGAGTTTTTTTAATTCCAATACAATGATTAATTGGGATTGGGAGAATTTTTCTACAGGTACTTTTGGACAGACACTCCAGCCGGGTCAGGAGTTCTCCTATGCTTTTGCATGGGTCATCGATTGCTTAAACCAGGGTGAATACAGGGTGAAATCCATTCTTACAGACTTTCCCTCATCACCTGCTATTCAACCTCATTATGCAGGAACTTACCAAAAGTTTTTCTCACAAAACTGCATTCCCCTTGCCTGTCCGGATTCTTCAATTTCAGAATCGGAAATCTGTGGTGATATGGGAAATGACGGCTGTGAAATGGCTGAAGCTTCTTTTGACACGATTGTTCCGGGAAATACAATATGTGGAGATACCTGGCATTATGAAGAAATGGGCGACCAGGATTGGTTCTATTTTGAACTCGACTCTGTCTGTCATGTAAAATTTACTGCGAAAGCCGGCACCCGGCTCGATCTGTCTGTCAAAACCCTGCCCTGTGAAAACAGCAGTCTGGTTGCCCTTAAAACCATCGAACCCAACACCTCCGACTCACTGGAGATGAATCTCCTGCCCGGCAAGTATGCCCTTATAGCAAATATTAATACCGGGTTTTACAATGTAGTTTGTAACAACCCAAACAATTATTACTTCCACTTCGAAACATCCCCCCCTTATACCTGTACTGTTGCAACCGACACCTTGGGTCAGGATTCTCTGTATATCAATGAGTTAACCGTTGGCAACAATACCTGGAATAATGCTCCTTCTCCGGATGGGTATACCCAGGCCGGAAATCTGATGAATCCGCTTTATAGCCCTGTTCAATCCGGAATTTCGATCAAAACGGCTAATCCCCTGCCCGGCGACATGGCGGGTATCTGGTTTGATTTAAACAGGAATCTGGCGTTTGACAATCCGGGAGAACGGATTGATATGACTTATAATTCTGTGCTACAGCAGTGGGAACTTCCAAATCCGGGTTTCACCTTCCCGACCGGCGGTTTGTATAATGCCCGTGTCAGGGTTAGCCGGAACGGCACTCCGCAACCCTGTGGACTTCAGCCCGGAACCGATGCTGTTGATTTTCGGGTTTTTGTTTTTACGGGACCGGCAACCCTGAGCTTTCATCTCCTTGAAAATTGTGCCGGGGAATCGCGCATAAAAGTGCGTGTTCAAAATGCTTTTGATGTGACCCAGCTGAATTTTTCGATCGGATTTTCCGCATCCGGAATGTTGCCGGAAATTGAAAATATCAACCCGATTCTCGGGAACAACTGTCTTACCATGGCAGATAGTGCAGCCGTACACTTTATCTGGAGCGACATCACACCCCTGACACTGCAGCAAACCGACATTTTTGACATCCGTCTGAGTCCGGACTGGAATCCGGTTTCGGTAATAAATGATCTCAGCCTTACCAATATTATAGCCGGAAATCAGTATACCTATCCCTGTCTTTGTTCTGCAAACCTTACTTTTAACCCTGGTGCCTGTGTGTATCCCCAGGTATGGTTGAACTACGCTGATCCCGGCGGGGCAATCATATCAGGCAACAATACTTTTAACTATCTTGGTCTTACACCTCCTTACTACCAGACCATGTTTTTTACCAGCGGAAGTCAGCCTGCCTTGGGTATACTGGCGAACGGCACCTATCAGATTACTGTATCAACGGATCATCCCTGGGGAGGAGTGAATGCCACTGACGCCCTCCTCATTCTGAAACACTTTACAGGAATGAGTCTCTTAAGTGGATTGCCATTGAAAGTTGCCGATGTGAATGCAGATCAATATGTGAATTCTGTGGATGCACTATTGGTACTGAAACGCTTTACCGGCATGATCAACTCATTTGTTACAGGCGACTGGCTCATTGAACCGAAAACCGTAAACTTTACCGGCTCTGGTCCCGGACCTGTTCACATCCCCGGTCTCTGCTTTGGCGATGTGAATGCATCGTATGGTTTGTAGGTTTTTGTACCTTTGTCCGCATGAATATTGCCTCTCTGATATCCGGTGGAGTTGACAGCTCTGTAACGCTGCATTTGCTTAAAGAACAAGGTTTTAACCCTGATGTTTTTTACATAAAAATCGGGATGGAAGACGAACCCGGTTTTGTATCCTGTCCGAGTGAAGAAGATATCGAAATTGTAACCTGGCTGGCCCGGAAATATGGCTGCCGGCTGGAGATCGTGAGTCTGCAGGCAGAATATTGGGACCGTGTGATCAGCTATACGATAGATTCGGTAAAGGCCGGTCTTACACCCAACCCCGATATTATGTGCAACAAACTCATTAAGTTCGGGAGTTTCAACGATAAATACGGATCAGAATACGATCGTATCAGCACAGGGCATTATGCCGATACCCTTGAACTGGATGGGGTACGTTATCTTGCAACCGCCGCAGATAAACATAAAGATCAGACCTATTTCCTCGGACAGATTGAACAGGATCAGTTGCAGAAGGTGCTGTTTCCCATTGGCCGACTGCAGAAGCGAGAGGTGAGGGAAATCGCGGCAAAAGTGCAATTACCCAGTGCTTTGCGACCCGACAGTCAGGGAATCTGCTTCCTTGGGAAAATCAATTACAATGAATTTATCCGGCGGTATGTGGGTGAAAAAAAAGGACGGATTGTGGAGTGGGAAACCGGGCGTATCCTTGGCGAACACAAAGGCTTCTGGTTTCATACAATCGGACAGCGTAAAGGGCTGGGGCTCAGTCTGGGTCCATGGCTGGTGGTGCGGAAAAATCCCGAAGAAAACGTGGTGTATGTCTCCCATGGGTACAATCCGGAAAGTGTTTATCAGACCCATATTCCTTTATCCGGCTTTACCTTTATTGCCCACAATCCGTATGGAGAGGACTTCTATACCCGGCGGATTGCTTTTAAAATACGGCATACCCCTGAATTCTCCTTCGGAACCCTAACCCAAACCG
>CAYLTH010000171.1:0-1266 GCA_964386485.1 uncultured Bacteroidales bacterium
GTCACGCGTCACTCAAACATTTTTTTATCAACTCAAACGTCTTCTCAATATCATGATCCAGCCCTACACTAAACCTGACCAGTCCTTCCGACATCCCCATCGCTTTCTGAATTTCTTCGGGCACTTCTGAAGACGTGCTTTTACCGGAATTACTGAAAAGCGTTTTGAAATATCCCAGACTTACGGCCAGATATCCAACACCGGCTTTCTCCATTTTCTCCATCAGCGAGCTGGCCGCTTCCACCGTTTTCATATCGATGGCAATCATGCCGCCAAAGCCGAAATCCGGATTCATCATGGCCTTCAGCGTATCATGCCCCGGATGTTCGGGCAAACCGGGATAAACGCAGGGAAGATCGATTTCTTTAAAGCGTTGGGCAAGGTACATGGCATTTTCGCTGTGTTTCTTCATGCGGATATGCAGCGTATGCAGGTTTTTCAGGATGCTGGATGAACGCAAAGGATCGAGAACCGGACCGAGCAGCATGGCTGTTCCGTCGTTCACATTGCAGAGCGCATCAATAAATTCATTCTTGCCGCAAATTGCACCGGCAACGCAATCGTTTTTGCCATTGATGAATTTGGTCATGCTGTATACCACCACATGCGCACCCAGCAGTGAAGGGGCTACAATCATGGGGGTAAATGTATTGTCGACCACCAGTTTGATTCCGTGATCATCGGCCATGGCAGCGAGTTTCGGGATATCCGAGATCCGCAGCATCGGGTTGGTCATGGTTTCGGTGTAGATCACTTTTGTATTTGGCCGGATAGCAGCTTTTACCGCATCCAGGTCTGTAATATCCACAAAGGTCACTTCGATATTGAAACGCGGAAGCCAGTTTTTCATGAAGGCAAAGGTTCCGCCATAAATGGTCATCCCGGAAACAATATGATCACCGGCATTACAGAGCTGTAACAAGGCAGCCGTAATCGCTCCCATCCCCGATCCGGTCACCCAGGCCGATTCGGTGCCTTCCATGGCAGCGAGTGCATCGGCAAGATATTTATTCGACGGGTTCCAGTGGCGGGAATAGAGAAAACATCCCTCGGCGGTTCCATCGAAGGTATCCGTCATGGTACGGGCAGAGAGAAAAGTGTAAGTAGCTGAATCAGTGATCGATGGGTTTACATCGCCAAACTCACCGAATTGGAGTAAACGTTGAATGTTGGAAGCAGGATCGAATTTCATGGAAGTAAATTTTAGGTTTGAAATTGGCGGCAAAGGTAGCGAAAAATGTGACGCGTGACGAGTGACGCGTGACG
>CAYLTH010000171.1:1366-4171 GCA_964386485.1 uncultured Bacteroidales bacterium
ATTTCAATTCATCGATGCGATCTGGTTGTTCATCGATTAGATTTGAAGATATGTCTTTTAAGGGATAGTTTTATTGTTTACCCGTAAAACCAAAATCGAACCATGAAAAAAAGCATACTCTTTCAGTGGATATTATTTTCATTCGTCTGCATGATGCCGGTACTGGCTTCGGCCCAGAACCTGTTGCATTCGCCACAAAAAATAGTGATTGATGCTCCCCGAAACCGGCTCCTGGTATCGAATGACACCGTCACCGGGGATATCGTCGAAATTGACAGTACCGGAAACCAGTCCTATTTTGTGCAGGGAGCCGGATTTATCGACGGCATGGAAATCGTTGGGGATACGGTTTATGGTGTTTGCAAAAACCGGAAAATTAAAGGGTATCATCTCGTTAGCAAACAGCTTGTTATGAACATCAGCATTCCGGGCGTATTAACCAAATATTTATCGAGTATTCTATCCGATTCAGCAGGACACCTTTTTATATCTTGTCCGAAGCTGAATGAAATTTACCGGCTTCGGATCAGCGACCAGTCCTGGTGGATCTTTGCCGAGAATCAGGGATTAGATAACCCAAACGGAATGTTGCTTGAAAAAGAGAAAAACAGAATTGTTGTTATCGGTGATGCTTCCATCCCTTCCGCAATCTATGCCATCAGCCTGGCCGATTCAGTTGTAACGCCCATAATGTCGATCACTTTGAACAGTCCGGATGGAATTGTCCGGGACAAATTTGGCTATTATTATATCGGAGGCTATTACCTTCCGGCTATTTACATGACTGATCCCGATTTCAGTCAGGCTCCGGCGCCGTTTTATACCGGAACAAAAATGGTGTATCCTACCTATGATGAAAGAGATCATTCTCTACTGGTCACCCATTACAATATCGACACCTGGGAACGCATACCGCTCACCACGACTGGTAACGGCAAGGTAATGGGACAAAAGGATTGTATCCTGTACCCGCTTTCTCCGAATCCATTTCAATCTTCAGCAACGATAACATTTGAATTAAACCGTCGTCAGAAAACCCGCCTGGATGTATATGATTCCTTCGGGAGGCATATAACAACACTGGTGAATGAAGTAAAAGAACCCGGGCGATATTCCATTGTATGGGATGGGAAACCTACAAACGGGGAAACACAGGCCGGCGGGATGTTGTATTTCCGGATGAGTGCGGATGGTGTTCTCCAAACACAAAAAGCCCTGCAGATCAGTCAACCCTGAATTAAATAGAGATCATTATTTTTTTGCAATACTCACGGACTGCCATATAATATTGGCCTGTTGTCCGGAATTCGTATTATCTGAGAAAATCTGTGGTTAATCTGTGCAAATCTGTGGATAAAAAAATCTGCCTGTAATCAGATAGCAGCCAAACGAGCGATAGGAAAAATGTGTGAATGATGTAACTTTACTTTTTATTAATACAACGCTACCCATCGTAAATATAAGCTCCTTTGATCTGTATTTCCAGAAATCACCAATGGTATGATAAACGTAATTCAAGCAGAAAAATACAGCGGTCTGTCGGAGCAGCAGGCCACTGAAAAACTAAATAAGGAAGGCTTCAATGAACTGCCTTCTTCAAAGCCAAAGGGCATCTGGCCCATCATGTTTGGCGTGATAAAAGAACCGATGTTCCTGCTGTTGGTCGCCTGTGGTACGCTGTATTTATTGCTTGGCGATGTGCAGGAAGGAATCATGCTGATGGGATTTGTACTGGTAATCATGGGCATTGAATTTTACCAGGAGAAGAAAACCGAAAAAGCGCTGGATGCACTGAAAGATCTCGCCAGCCCGAGAGCATTGGTGATCAGAAATGGGATTGAAAAAAGGATCCCCGGCCGGGAAGTGGTAACGGATGATCTGGTCATATTGCAGGAGGGCGACAGAGTTCCTGCCGATGCCATCGTTTTGTCGTGCGTAAACCTTATGGCCGATGAGTCCTTACTAACCGGCGAATCAGTACCGGTGCGGAAAGCCGAAGGCAATGAAGGAGATTTGAACAATAGTCCGGGTGGCGACGACAACCCATTTGTATATTCAGGTTCAATGATTGTACAGGGGAATGGCATCGTGAAAATTGTGGCAACCGGAATGAGAACTGAAATCGGCAAGATTGGGAAAGCCCTGGAATCGGTAAAAGAAGAACCCACTAAATTAAAAAAAGAGATGAATATTCTGGTCAGGCGACTGGCCATTATCGGGATTTCGTTGTGTGTAGTGGTGATTGCTGTTTATACGATGACCCGGGGTGATTTACTCAACGGATTTCTGGCAGGTATAACACTGGCCATGGCCATGCTTCCGGAGGAATTTCCGGTAGTGCTCACGATTTTTCTGGCACTTGGGGCCTGGCGTATGTCGAAAAACAATGTACTGACCCGAAAACCGGCAGCCATCGAAACCCTCGGATCGGCAACCGTATTGTGTACCGACAAAACCGGAACCCTTACGCAGAATAAAATGACGGTTACCCGATTATATAACGGCAGTGAATTTTATACCGTTTCGGCTGATACCGAATTTCCGGAGTCCTTTCATGAGATTATTGAATATGGAATTTTATCGAGTCAGGTTAATCCTTTCGACCCGATGGAAAAAGCCATTACCCATCTGGGTGAAAACTATTTACAAAACACAGAGCATCTTCATGCCGACTGGGTGATGGAAAAAGAATATGCTTTGTCGAAGGAAATGCTGGCCATGTCGAGGGTATATAACAGCACCGGAACCAAAGGCAAAATCATTGCGGCCAAAGGAGCACCGGAAGCCATATTCGACCTCTGTCAT
>CAYLTH010000171.1:4271-5560 GCA_964386485.1 uncultured Bacteroidales bacterium
AAGGATTAAAGAAGTCAATGTTTTTGCCAGAGTAATTCCGGAGCAAAAGCTAAAAATTGTCAATGCATTAAAGAAAAACAATGAAATCGTGGCCATGACCGGCGACGGAGTGAATGATGCACCGGCACTGAAAACGGCCAACATCGGAATTGCCATGGGAGCCAAAGGAACCGATGTTGCAAGGGAAGCCTCTTCACTGGTGCTGATGAATGATAATTTTGCATCGATAGTAGGAGCTGTAAAGATGGGCCGCCGCATTTTTGATAACCTTCAGAAAGCGTTGGGCTACATCTTCGCCATCCATGTTCCGATAGCAGGATTATCGCTGATTCCGGTTTTCTTTGCAGATATGCCCTTAATACTCTGGCCTGTACATGTTGTTTTTCTTGAATTAATTATTGACCCCGCCTGTTCGATTATTTTTGAAGCCGAAAAAGAAGAAACAAATGTAATGTCGCGCCCACCAAAAAATCTGAATGAACCCTTTTTCGGAGCCAAAAAGATCATATTAAGCTGCGCACAGGGAGTGGGAATTCTAGTTGTTTGTTTACTGATTTATTTCATCGGACAGAACATGGGATACAGCGAAAAAGCACTGCGTACGCTTACCTATGTAACACTCATTGTATCCAACATTGCCGTTATTTTATCAAACCGTTCGTGGACCTCCGGTATTTTCAAAATCCTCATTACTCCAAACAAAACAGTAAAATGGGTTGTTGGCGGCGCCATAGTCTTTTTAATTCTGATCCTGAATATTCCATTCCTATTAAACCTGTTTCAATTCGAAAAAATCGGAATCCCCGAAACACTGGTCTGCATTATTGCCGGGCTTTCCACGATAAGCTGGTTTGAAATCTACAAATACCGCAAAGCACAAAAATTGAATCCCTGAACCAGATAAGCCTCACCGAAGAAACTCTGCAGGTCAGTAACAACTAATCACATAAATTACTACTTTTGTTTAATGACAAAAAGAGACCAAATACTAGATAGGATTATCAGGGTTGTAAACAAAAACGAACCTGATTCAGAGATCTATCTTTATGGGTCAAGGGCCAGAGGTGATGAAAAAAAACTTTCAGATTGGGATCTGCTGATTTTGCTTAACAGACAAAAAATCTCGTTTGATTTTGAGACAAAGTTTATGGACGAATTTTATGAACTGGAACTTGAAACTGGGCAAATCATTTCGCCATTGATTTATTCAAAAATTGAATGGAATGAAAATCATTCAATCACTCCGCTTTATGAAAACATCAAAAATGAAGGAATCCGAATCAAATGAA
>CAYLTH010000172.1:0-5556 GCA_964386485.1 uncultured Bacteroidales bacterium
ATTGAAAGCTGGAAAAAGAGTGAACAGGCCGGGATCCTGAGCAAAAGTGGTTATGATCTGGTTCCCTATACCTTTAACTTTTATCCGCCTTCCATCAATAAGTTTACATTTTACACCGAAATTTACGAAACCGAAAAGCAATTCGGAGCTGACGGGAAATACCTTTTACAGTGGTATATCAAATCGGCCGAAACCGATAAAGTACTGCCGGAATACAACCGCATCAAGAAAGAAACAGCCAAAGCGGTGAATGTATTGCTGCAGGAACTGGATATCACCAAACTGCCATCCGGGAATTATATTTTTGTAGTCGAGGTGCGTAACTCTCTCAATGAGCTGATTGCCTCGAATAATCTGTATTTCCAGCGGAGTAATCCGGGGGTACAGTTTGATATTGCCGATATTCAGGCGATGGAAGTGGAGAATTCCTTTGTTGCCGGAATAAACCAGCCGGACAGTCTGCGTTACTTTATCCGCAGTCTGGATCCCATTTCGATGGATATTGAGCGCATGTATACCGAAAATCAGCTGAATAATATGTCGGTGCTGATGATGCAGCAATATTTACTGAATTTCTGGCAGAAACGCGACAATCTGAATCCGGAGAAATCGTGGCTGGCCTACAAAGCCGAGGTAAAGCGTGTGGATGAAGCCTATAAAACCCCGATTAAGCGCGGGTTTGAGACCGACCGGGGCAGGACATGGCTGAAATACGGACCACCCAACACCATTACGGATCAATCCTTTGATGCAAGTTCGAGCGGATTATCCATTACACATCTTCAGGGCGACGGAGGAACCGTGCCTTACCAGATCTGGCATTATTATCAGTTAAAGAATAATATGCGCGACAAGAAATTTGTCTTCTGCAACCCGACACTGGCCACCAACGACTATGCCCTGATCCATTCGAATGTACCGGGTGAAGTAAATAATCCAAACTGGCAGAGCGAATTGGGCCGTGGAATCGGAATCCGTGACCGGGATGATGTGGCACCGGGCGGACGGTATGGAAGTAAGTCGGGCGATTTATACAATATGCCAAGATAATGTGCTAATGTGCTGATTTGCTGATGTGCTGATGTGCTAATGTTTTGATTTCTTGATATTTAGATTTGCTGATGTGCTGATTTTGTCAGGATTTGCAAAATTTAGGTAGCAAAACAAATTCAAGTTGTATATTTGGTGTGGATGCTGAATACTGTATTCTGTATTCATGCGTTTATGTAATCATTTAGTAATAAAGTATTTCGGTTTGGAGAAGCAGGTTGCTGTTGTGATATTAAACTGGAATGGCAGAAGGTTTTTGGAACAATTTCTGCCATCGGTATTGGAATATTCGTTGAAGGAAGCGCGTATTATTGTTGCAGACAATGCTTCGACGGATGATTCGCTGGAATGGCTGCGTGTTCATTATCCGCAGGTTGAAATTATTGTCAACAGTAAAAACTACGGATTTTCTCAAGGCTATAATGAGGCTCTGAAGCAGGTTGATGCAGAATATTATGTTTTGTTGAATTCGGATATTGAAGTTACACCCAACTGGATAGAACCGGTTATCCGGCTGATGGAATCAGATCCGCAAATTGCAGCATGTCAGCCCAAATTACTGGCCTGGCATGATAAAACTTCCTTTGAATATGCCGGAGGAGCGGGCGGGTTTATTGATAATCTCGGGTATCCGTTCTGCCGTGGCCGGTTATTTCAGACGCTTGAAAAAGATGAGGGCCAGTATGATGATCAGCAGGAGATTTTCTGGGCAACCGGAGCCTGCATGTTTGTAAGAGCTTCACTGTACCACGAATATGGCGGACTGGATAATGATTTTTTTGCACACATGGAAGAAATTGATTTCTGCTGGCGCCTGAAAAATGCAGGATACAAAGTGATGTATTGTCCGGAATCGAAGGTCTATCATGTGGGTGGCGGAACTTTACCCAAAAATTCATCCCGAAAAACATTTCTCAACTTCCGTAACAATCTGATTCTCTTATACAAGAACCTCCCTCCTGCCGAAATTCCGCGGGTTTTCATTCTGCGGTTTATTCTGGATATTATTGCCAGCATTAAATTCCTCACCGAAGGCTATACGAAGGATTACTGGGCTGTATTCAGAGCGTATATTGCCTTTTACAGTTCAGTACCGATCAACAAAATCAAACGGAGTGGAATTCCGCACCGGAAGGTAACTGGAATCTATCCGGGATCACTGGTTTGGGAATATTATATCAAGGGAAAGCGAAAATTTAGTGAGCTGTGTTTTAGTGACGCGTGACGCGTGACGAGTGACGTGTGACGAGTGACCATGAGATTTCTTTTATCCACGGATTATCACAGATGATAACACAGATGTTCGCTGATAATATTTGTATATAGTAATAAATCAAGGGATTATTTCACCACTTAGTCACAGAATTCACTTAGAAGTATTGCTTTACCTGTGCCCGGGAAAACAACTATACGACCAAATCCTATTGTTCTCTATTGAATTTTATGTATCTATGTGTTGAAAAGAAAAGCAACTTCTCGTCACGCGTCACGCGTCACGCGTCACTGATTACTGCAGAAAACTCCTCAGCGCCAACCGATACGAGCCCGCACCAAATCCACTGATAATGCCCTTTGCATGCGGAGCGATGTAAGAAACATGGCGAAATTCTTCTCTTCCGAGAACATTGCTTAAATGCACTTCAACAACCGGGGTGGAGATACTTTTGATGGTATCACCGATGGCAACACTCGTATGGGTATAGGCACCGGCGTTGAGGATGATGCCATCGAGGGTGAAGCCCCATTCCTGCAGACAATTAATGATTTCACCTTCGATATTGGATTGAAAATACAGAATTTCCAATGAGGAAAACTCTTCCTGTAAATTATTGACAATCTGAGAGAAATCGATTTTCCCGTAGATATCCTGTTCCCGTTTGCCGGTAAGATTGAGATTGGGTCCGTTGATGATTCCGATACGCTGCATAGTAAAATTATTTCCGGATAGTTCATCAGATTAACAAGTAATGTTTACTTTTGTTGCATCAAAACAAGGGGTGCCTTAAAAAACAGGCTGAGATCAAACCCTCAGAACCTGATCCGGATAATGCCGGCGAAGGGAGAGTAGATTAAGTACATTATAACTGTACACCTTGCAATGAGTTAATATCAATTAAATTAATATGATATGAAATCATGTGCATTATTTATCCTGATGGTATTACATATTTATGCCTACGGACAATTCAACCTCACAGGGGTTATTAAAGACGATAACCGAAATGAAACCCTGGCAGGAGCCGGAATCAGGCTGGAGAAAGATGGCAACAACTATACCAGCGACCGAAACGGAGAATTTCGCATTCCGGGATTAAAATCGGGAAGCTATATCCTTCATGTTCAGTATCTTGGGTATGAAAACTACAGCAAAGAAATCAGCATTAATCAGGATGTATTCCTTGAAGTCAGGCTAAAACCCACCAGTCTGATGGCGGAAGGGATCCAGATCCGGGCTTCACGTTTGCCGGATAAAGCGGCAGGAAGTGTGCAGACGATAACGGCGCGTGAGATTAAGCAGGTGAATACGGGACAGGATCTGCCTTTTATACTGCAGACCACACCTTCGGCGGTGAGTACCTCGGATGCAGGAACCGGCATCGGGTATACCGGTCTGCGGATCCGGGGGGCGGATATGACCCGGATCAATGTAACCGTGAACGGAATACCGTTTAATGATCCCGAATCACAGGAAGTGTATTGGGTTGATATTCCGGATATTGCATCTTCCATCGACAATGTTCAGATTCAGCGCGGGGTGGGCACATCGGTGAACGGGGCGGCTTCTTTCGGCGCCAGTATCAACATCCAGACGACGCTCTCCTCTCCCACTCCTTATGCCGAAATCGAAAATTCATTTGGATCGTTTAACAGCATTCACAACAGCATCCGCGTGGGCAGCGGGCTTATCAACAAGCGTTGGTCGGTGGATGGCCGATTTTCGAACATTACCAGCGACGGCTATATCGACCGGGCGACGGCCAAATTGCGATCATGGTTTTTGACCGGCGCCTGGCACGGAAAAAATTCTGTGCTGAAATTCAATGCATTTTCGGGCTATGAACGGACCTATCAGGCCTGGGACGGGATAGACTCGGACATGCTGGAAACCAATCGTACGTTCAATCCCAACGGAATGTATACGGATCCGGACGGACACATCCATTATTATGAAAATGAAGTGGACGATTACAAACAGGATCATTACCATCTTCTCTATACCCTGAAGCTTGCTGACCAGAGCTGGGCCAATATTGCACTACATTACACCCATGGAAGCGGTTACTATGAAAACTATGAAGAAGATGCGAATCCATCTTTTTACAACATTCCCATTGCTTTCGGGTCGCCGGACCTAAGCGATCTGATTACCCGGAAATGGCTGAGTAATGACTTTTTCGGGGGGACCTGGTCGGTGAACAAACAGACTAAAAAATACGAAGCCATACTGGGCGGTGCCGTGAATCAGTACACGGGACAACACTTTGGCCGGGTGATCTGGGTTCGTGAAAGCTTTGTGGCATTTACGAGGGAAACCGAATGGTATCAGAATACCGGGGTTAAAAAGGATGCCAATGTTTTTGCAAAGTTCCGCTATACCCTTTTGCCTAAGCTGAATGCCTATGCCGATCTTCAATACCGCATGATATCCTATGAGATAGAAGGACCGGATGATGATTACCGCGATTTGACACAGAAACACAATTTTGGTTTTCTGAATCCCAAGGCAGGCTTGAGTTTCGACATCAACAAACATCAAAACATCCAGCTAACCGGTGCAATTGCAAACCGCGAGCCCACCCGAAGCAATTTTAAAGATGCCGATCCCGGCAAGGAACCCAAGCCGGAGCGACTGTATAACAGTGAATTATCCTGGAATTATGCCTCTCCAAACCAGCAGGCAGGACTGTGTTTTTATTATATGGGCTATACGGATCAGCTGGTGCTGACCGGAGAAATTAATTCGGTTGGCGCTCCCATCATGGTGAATGTGGATAAAAGCTACCGGGCCGGTGTGGAAATCCTGTATGGTCTGCGCTTGCTGCGACCACTGGATTGGAGAGGAAATCTGAATTTCAGTACCAATAAAATCAATGATTTTACAGCCTTCGCCGATGATTGGGATAATGGCGGCCAGATCCGGGAAGAACTTGGCGAAACCGATCTCTCCTTCAGCCCGTCGGTAACGGCAAACAGCACATTCATCTGGAGAATCTATAAAGGACTTACTGCTGACTGGACTTTGAAATATGTTGGCAAACAGTTCATTGACAACACCTCCAATGATGGCCGTGTTCTGAATCCCTATCTGATCAACAATCTCCGGCTTTCTTACACCCTGAAAACTGCAAAGGGCGCCGAAATTCAGATAAAGCTAAGCCTGAACAACCTGTTTAATGAGGAGTATGAGAGCAATGCCTGGGTGTATCGCTATTATTACCAGATGAATCCGATGCAGATGAATGGCTATTTCCCGCAGGCAGGAAGGCATGGGATGGTTGGGGTGGT
>CAYLTH010000173.1:0-5505 GCA_964386485.1 uncultured Bacteroidales bacterium
ATGAGATAAGTGCTGAAAGCATCTAAGTACGAAACTCGCCTCAAGATGAGACTTCTTTTAAGGGTCGTTGGAGACTACGACGTTGATAGGCTGCAGGTGTAAAGACAGTAATGTCAAAGCCGAGCAGTACTAATTACCCGTAGACTTTCTTAATATTACCTTGTTAATAGCATGTCATACCTTTTTCCAATCACTGTCGAACCCTTAAGGTTCTAAATTATTTAAGATCTTAAGGCGACTATAGCGGTGGGGCCCACCTCTTCCCATTCCGAACAGAGAAGTTAAGACCACCAGCGCAGATGGTACTGCAGATTTATGTGGGAGAGTATGTCGTCGCCAACTTTTACTGAAAGGCTGTTACTTAATTGTAACAGCCTTTTTTTATTGCTCTTTTTAAGCTATTTTTGCCCCCTCCTATCCCAGCTTAATCAATGATCATCTCCAGATTCTTCCGTATCATCTCTGCTTTCCTGCTCTTCCCATGCTTCCTGCATGGACAAACTGCCGACTCCCTCAAAATAAAATCCTTTTTCCTCGCTCCTGATTCAATTTCACCGGTTATTTCAATCCTCGAGCCGGATACTGCCATTTCTCATATTCACCACTATGATGGGGCTCCCTTTGTACAAACCCAGGGAAATACAGGCCGTGCTTCGAAATCCATCCTGTTCTCAATGAATCCAAATCCAGGGTTCTCATTTGGAATGGATGCTTTCAATTCCTACCGTTTTAACCTGAATACTGTTCCCTATCTGCAAAGCCTTGTACCCTATTCCCGAGTGTCTTATGTACAGGGCGCAAACAAAGAACAACGCTTTACCATTCTCCATCATCAGAAAATTTACAAAAACTTCTGCGGGACCCTCAATTTCAGAACCATGAAATCACCCGGGGCCTTTACCCGCCAAAAATCCAACAATACCAATTTCTTTATCAACCTGAATTATCATACCAATAATAATGTATATCAGGCCTACTTCACCTACCTGAATAATGTACTGAAAGTGGAGGAAAACGGGGGTATTCAGACCGACAGCCTTGTCGAACAGAAAACAGAAACCAACATGCGCGTCATTCCGGTAAACCTGAATGCCAGCATGAACCGGGTTCGTGAAAACCAATTCCTGCTTTATCAGAATATCAGTCTCTATAAACCACAGGATTCAAGCGGTAAATTCACATTCTTATCTGTTCTGCCGCTGAACCTTCAGGTGTATTCACAATTGGGACTGGAATCCTTTACCTATGATGATCAGGATATCCTTTCCGGCTTCTATCCGTATTTACCGAATGATTCCAATGCGATTCTGGATTCAACCCATATCAAAACAATCCGGAACTCCATCCGTATCAACAATAATTATGGTACTGATTTCCCGGTTCTATACTCCCTCGGGATCGAACATCAGGTCACAGAACTGAAATATGAAGGATATCAAAGCCGGACTTTCAATGAAATTAAACCATTCATCAGTGCTGTTATTAAACTTCCACTTAAAATCAGCCTTCAATCCGAAGCGATAAGCTCGCTAAATGATTCAAAAAACTCAGACAAAGCGAATTATCGGCTGAATTTTGCCTTACAGAAAACGTTTGGCAGTCTGTTTCAGGTGAAAATGAACTACCTGACGTCTAAAACTCCTGCATCTGCCTTCGACCAATATTATCAATCGGCTTTGTTTAAATGGGAAAACTCATTTCGGTCGCTCTTATTTACAGAATATGGTTTCCGGCTTCAATCCAAAATTCTGTCAGCCGGAATTCGGAATTTTTCACTTAATAATCCGGTGTACTACCTGCCTGGAACAGGTATTCCCTGGCAAAGCGCTGAACCCGTTAACGGAATTCATGCCTTCGGACAGTTAAAACTCAGCTTTGGCCCTGTGACGATCGACCAGCAGGTGCATTACCAGAAACTCAAAAATGAGGATATTTTTCATGTTCCGGGTTTGATGTCGAGTCACCAGGTTTCCATGGAAATTTTTATGTTCTCAAAAGCACTGGTTTTTCATCCTGGCATAGAACTGAATTATATTCAATCCTACTATGCCGACCGGTATATGCCGGCGACCCGCGTATTTTATTATCAAAATGATAAGAAAATCAGTGATCAGATCTACATGGATTTCTTTATCAATCTTCGCATCAGCCGGGCGCGAATATTCCTGAAATATGAGCACTTCAATTCCCTGTTTGCTTCGGAAGGTTATTTCTCAAGTCCCTCCTACCCTGCTCTCCCGGCAGCATTTAAATTTGGTGTGGATTGGGTGCTGAGAAAATAATTCCAATTTGGAAACCTGCCTGCGTGACGCAGTCAGGCAGGTTTGGAAATTTGATAATTTGGAAATGTTTACGGAAACATTATCCGGTCTGAACCTGTTACATATTGGTTGATTAATATACTATGCAGAATGTTATTGAAGTAAAGGGTGTTTTTAAGTCTTTCAAGGATGTTCATGCCGTTCGAGGTGTGGATCTGGTTATTCCGGAAGGCGAATTCCTGGGCTTGCTTGGCCCGAATGGAGCCGGCAAAACAACCCTGGTGGAGATGATTGAAGGGATTCAACATCCAGACAAAGGCGAAATTCTGATTTTTGGGAAACCCTGGAAAGGGAACGAATACGAACTCCGGGAGCAAATGGGGCTTTCGTTACAGGAAACCCGTTTTTTTGAGAAACTCACCGTGTATGAAACCCTCAGGGTGTTTGCCAGTTTTTTCGATCTCGGAAAAGAACGGGTTCTCGAAGTTCTGACCTTAACCGGACTGGATGAAAAGCGGAAAGCGTTCACGGTAAACCTGAGTGGTGGTCAACGACAGCGACTGGCATTGGGGATTGCTCTGTTGAATAAACCAAAGATTCTGTTGCTGGATGAACCCACAACCGGACTCGACCCGACTGCCCGCCGGGAGATCTGGGAAATCCTGAAAAAAATCAAGGAAACCACACGTACCTCTTTGATCCTGACCACCCATTACATGGAAGAAGCAGAAGTATTATGCGATCGGATTGTTGTACTCGATCATGGTCAGATTTTAAAAGAAGGCCGGTTATCGGATCTTTTAAGCGGAAATTCCAGAAATCTGGATGAATTATTTATTGAATTAACCGGTCGCCATCTCCATGAAGAATATGTTAAAGTTTAATCAACTCTGGTTTTTAACCCGTGCCATGTTCATGGAACTGATCCGTGAACCGGCTGTTTTATTCTGGGGGATCCTCTTCCCGATCCTGATGTCGCTGGGCCTGGGCATTGCTTTTACCCAAAAAGCGGATACAGAACGGAAGGTCGGGTTTATTTCCGATTCTGTTCAACAGGAGCAAATGAGTACTTATCTGGGTGCTTATGGCAAAATAACTGAAAGTAATAAGGATACAGCTTTCCCATACTCGCTCACCATACCAGATAATCAATTGGGTAACAGTATCTTCCATTTCAAAAAACTCGAAATGGCCCGGGCAACCCTGATGCTGAAACGAGGAGAAATAAACCTTATACTGATCGACAAAAACGGGAAACCGGAGTATCATTTTGATCCGCTCAATCCGGATGCGCAGCTGAGCTATTTAAAACTGAGTCGTGTTTACGGACATACAGGACAAAATCCGGCCATCAACGAAGCCGTGGTGAAACCCCTGACCCTGACCGGAACACGCTATATTGATTTTCTCGTTCCCGGCCTGATAGCCCTCGGAATCATGATGGCCTGTATGTGGGGACTGAGTTATAGTATCATCGACAAACGATCGAAAAAACTTCTGAGACGAATGCTGGCCACACCCATGCGACGGTCGCATTTTTTAATTTCCTTAATGTCGGTAAGAGCGATCATGAACCTTATTGAAGCCTTGTTGCTGTATATTTTTGTGTATTTTGCCTTCGATATCCGGATCAGCGGTAGCCTTACAGCGGCAGCGCTGCTATTTGTGGCCGGAAATACAGCTTTTGCGGGAATTTCAGTTCTGCTTTCCTCCCGTACTTCCAATACTGAAATTGGTAATGGAATGATCAATGCCGTTGTTCTTCCAATGATGGTGATGTCAGGGATCTTTTTCAGTTACCACAATTTTCCCGACTGGAGCATCCCCTTTATCCAAAATCTGCCCCTGACCATGCTGGCCGACGGTTTCCGAAGTGTATTCACCGAAGGAGCCGGAATACAGGAAGTTTTGATGCCTGTTACTATTCTCAGTACAATTGGAGTTGTGTTATTTGGGGTTGGGTTGAAAATCTTCAAGTGGCATTGAGTGACGCGTGACGCGTGACGCGTGACGAGAAACTAGAAATGATTAAACACAAGCATCACCCGTTGTTATTCATTATTCAGCCCTTTGCCTCACCGCCTCATACACCAGAACGGCTGTGGAGGTGGAGACGTTGAGTGAATCAATCTTGCCGAGCATGGGGATTTTAATGCGAAGATCAGCGGCATGAAGCCAGAAGGGAGATGTTCCGGAGTGTTCGGTACCCATGACGATGGCTGAAGGCAAACGATAATCGATCTGGTGGTAGTTTTGAGAATGCTGCAGATCCGTGACCAGTACCCTGATTTTATTGAAACGAAGATATGCCAGCGCTTCTTCTGAACGGCATACGACTACCGGGACGGTGAAAATACAACCCAGACTGTTGCGGATAATGTTGGGATTATAAAGATCGGTTAAGTGATCACAAACGATGACCAGATCCACGCCCGCAGCATCGGCTGTACGGAGTATTCCACCCAGATTTCCGGGCTTTTCAACGGATTCCAATACCAGTAGCAGCGGGTTTTCAGGCAACAGGATATCTGAAAATGTTAAATACCGGGTCTTTGCCAGAAAAAGGATCCCGCCGGTGGTGTCACGATAAGCCACTTTGGCGAAAATTTCCGGTGAAATCTGTATCTGTTTAGAGTCGGGGATTGACGCAAGTACCTGCAGGAGATCTTTTTCCGGTGCAATTTCCTCACAATAAAACACAGACAGGATTTCAATTCCGGATTGCAAGGCCAGTTCAATTTCCTTCAATCCCTCGAAAATGAAATTTTCTTTCCGGTCTTTACCCCTTCCCTTCCCGAGTTTAACCAGGTTTTTAACTTTGGGATTGCTGAGTGATGTTATCTTTTCTGACATGGCCTTGATTTCGGAGTAAAGGTATGATTTTCGCACAAAACCATGTTTCAAAAAAAAATCGCATCTTTATCGTGTAAATTAAGTAATGCTGCATGTCCATAAAACTAATCTCTCCGCACGACTGGCCCGAGTATGAGCTCATCGACAGCGGTCAAACCGAAAAGCTGGAACGCTTCGGGAATTACTACATCCAACGTCCTGAACCTCAGGCTGTATGGAATAAATCACTGAGCGACCGGGAATGGGATAATAAGGCCGATGCCATCTTTAAAAAGGAAAAAGGAAATCCGGATAAGGGAGAATGGCTGCTCAAAAAAGGAATGCCGGAACAGTGGTTTATCAACTATTCCTATCAGGATATGAAACTCCGGATGCGTCTGGGACTGACAGC
>CAYLTH010000174.1:0-5414 GCA_964386485.1 uncultured Bacteroidales bacterium
TGGCGCACATGAAAGGTTCCCAGGCCGGGGACTGCGGCTGTTTTCCCTTCCAGGATCATGGTACGGACAAAAGAGGCTAAGCGGATCATTTTTCCGGGTTTTCGTTTAAATCAACCGGCAATTTCAACAGATCTTCGGGCCGGTCAACCGAAAGACTTTCAAATGAGGTGATTCCAACCCGGATACGGAAACCGTTTTCGAGCCAGCGCAATTGTTCGAGGGATTCTGCTTGTTCGAGCTTTCCCGGTCCCAATGCAGTTATTGAATCAAGAACGGAAGTACGGTAGGCATAAATACCGATGTGCTTCAGGTAGGTATGATGGTTTGTCCACTCCTCCGGCGGAGCATTCCGGAAATACGGAATGGGATTCCTGCTGAAATAGAGGGCAAAGCCGCGGGTGTCGCGTACTACTTTCACACAATTCGGATCAAACAGTGTATCCGTATCGCTGATCTTACGACCGAGCGTGGCAATGCCGGTTTCGTTATCGTCGAAACACGCAACCAACTGGCTGATGTGATCAGGACGAAGAAAAGGTTCGTCTCCCTGAATATTGACAACTATATTATAATGGTGTGATTCCGATTCAAGCTGTTGCATCACTTCATGGATACGATCGGTTCCGCTGGGGTGATGCTCTGCCGTCATGCGCACTTCCCCGCCAAATTCGATCACATGGTCGAAAATCCGGGCATCATCGGTTGCCACAATAACCCGGTCCAGACAAGATGCCTGCGAGGCCTGTTCATAGACCCGCCGGATCATGCTCTTTCCCAGGATCATAGCCAACGGCTTCCCCGGAAAACGGGTCGACGCATAGCGGGCCGGAATAATACCGATGGCTTTCATGTATAAATCAACTAAAATAATCCGTGTAATTCAGCATTGACGCGCTCAATGATATTTCCCAGATCATCCGGGTTCTCACTGAAATTAATGGTATCCACGTCGATTATAAGCAATTTCGGACCGGTATAACCGGCTATCCAGTTTTCATAGCGGTCGTTCAAACGCTTGAGGTAATCCAGCCGGATCCCCTCTTCATAATCGCGTCCCCGCTTTTGGATTTGCCTGACCAAAGTCGGAACACTGGCCCGGAGATAGATTAACAAATCCGGTGCCTGAAGGAATTCTGACATTAACTCAAAGAGTGACTGATAGTTATCAAAATCACGTGTGGTCATCAGGTTCATCGAATGAAGATTGGGTGCAAAAATATGGGCATCCTCATAAATTGTTCTGTCCTGAATTATCGTTTTGCCGCTTTTGCGGATATCCACGATTTGCCGGAAGCGGCTGTTCAGAAAATACACCTGCAGATTGAACGACCAGCGCTGCATGTCTTCATAAAAACTGTGCAGATAGGGATTTGTATCTACATCTTCATAATGGGGTTGCCAGCCGAAATGCTTGGCTAACAGGCCGGTAAGTGTTGTTTTCCCGGATCCGATATTTCCTGCAATTGCAATATGCATACCTTTTGATTTTGTCGATTAAAGAAACGGAATTTCTATGAATTATAAGCAGGGAGTTGATAAATTTTCACACATTCATGACCTCCTCGATGACCCGACGGTTGTTTGAAAGTCGCGGAACCTTATGCTGACCGCCCAGTTTGTCGCTTTGTTTGAGCCATTGGTAAAATGTTCCGGGAGCCATTTTCCTGATGACAGGCGGATGTAAAACCATGTTTTTATAGCGTTTGGCTTCATAATCCGAATTCAGACTTTTCAGGGCATTATCCAATACTTCCGTAAAATAGTCCATGTTATCCGGCTCCTGACTGAATTCGATAGCCCATTCGTGAGCAGCATGTGTTTTATCTTCAAAATAAACCGGAGCAGCTGTATAATCGGTAATGGCTGCATGCGTCTTCTCACAGGCAATAATAATGGCACGTTCGGCATTGTCGATGATCAGTTCCTCCCCGAAGGCATTGATAAAACTCTTGGTACGGCCGGTAATCCGGATTCTGTAAGGATCTGTTGATGTGAAAGTTACCGTATCACCAATTATATATCTCCACAGGCCGGCATTGGTCGAAATGACCAGCGCATAATTATGGTCCGTAACTACCTGTTCGAGCGACAGCACCCTTGGTTGTTCATTGCTGAATTCTTCCATCGGAATAAATTCATAGTAAATTCCATAATCCAGCATCAACAGCATATCCTCTGCATCCCGCCGGTCCTGTATTCCAAAAAAGCCTTCTGACGCATTATAGGTATCCATATAATAAAGTCCGTCGGGCATAATTTTCCGGAATTGCTCCCGGTAAGGTGCAAAATTCACTCCTCCATGGGTAAAGAGTTCGAGGTTTGGCCAGACTTCCTCCAGATTGGTTTTCCCGGTAATTTCGAGGATGCGTTTACACAAAACCAGCGACCAGCTTGGTACTCCGCTGATGGATGTTACATCTGAATCTTTGGTGGCTTGTGCCATTTTCTCGATTTTTGATTCCCATTCACTCATCAGCGCTATTTCCTTTGAAGGAGTGCGCATCAGTTCAACCCAGAAAGGCAGATTGTTCATAATGATGGCACTGACATCGCCATGAAAGGTATTTTCTCCCAGATCATCGGCAGTCTGACTTCCTCCAAGACCCAGCAGACGCCCGTCGAAGAGCTGTGTTTCCGGGTTATTGTGACAATAAATCGCTAAAAGATCCTTTCCTCCTTTAAAATGGCATTCTTCGAGGGCCTCATCACTTACCGGAATAAATTTGCTTTTACTGCTGGTTGTTCCCGAGCTTTTTGCAAAGGAGGAGGTTTTACCCGGCCACAAAATATCGGTATCGCCTTTGCGGATCCGGTCTATGTAAGGTTTCAGGTCTTCATAATGACTGAGCGGCACCCGCTTACTGAACTGCGTAACGTCGGTAATGTCGGAATAGCCGTACTGTCGGCCCCATTCTGTATCTGCCGCAGCAGTGATCAATTTCTTAAAGAGCTCAGCCTGAACATCATGCGGATATTTCAGAAACAGATCTATCTGATGAAGACGTTTCTTCATAAACCACCCTAAAAACGATGAAATCAATGCCATACTTTGCCAGTGTTTAGGCAAAAGTAGGGAAAAAAAATGAGCAGGAAGTACAGGATTTCAGAGGCCTATTTAATTAAACGCAATCCAATACTCAGATCCAGCCGGTGCAGTCCTTCATACTGCTCTTCTTCCAGCTCAATATGTTGGTTACCGGATACATCCGAATAATCCAGTTCTGTCAAAACACCTGCAACATAGGCCGCCTGAAATCCGAGAACAAAATTTTCTGATATCCTGAAATCATATCCGATTTCAAGACAAACTCCAAAGGTGCTGCCTTTCAGGGTAAATTCATCGATCAAAACGGCCTTATCCATAAATCCCAGATACCCCAAACCGATATTGGAAACCAGGCAGTTACTCCATTGATCATCGAAAATGCGGGAGCTGAGCATGGCTCCGGCAAACTGAAGGGTAATATCGTCGCTCATAATACCATAGCGAACAGTTCCATCCGGCAGGGTAGCGGATATATTATCTATCGAATTCTTTGAATTATAGGACGAATATTTAAATCCGACTCCATACCGGTCCGTAAAATACCAACATGCATCCAATCCATAATGAACCCCGCTCCTCAGATTCTTCATATAGTTTTTGAATTCAGACGGAATATTGTCACCGAGTTTTGCTGTCCGGTAACTCCAGCCTCCGTATACTCCGAATCTGAAGGTGGGAAGATCTCTGTATCCTGCACCCGGCTGAACCGGCACTTCAGGCGTTGCATAAAAACCATATACATAAGAACTTACCTGACTGAGGGGCACCAGGGTTTTCATCACCTTATCCGCATTCACATACGTAAAATAAATATGTTCTCCCTTGATCCGCTGAATCCTGCAATGCACCGAATCATTTTCCTTGATTACGATTAAATCCTGCGCCTGAATAGTGGCAGAATACACTAAAAACAGGATGAACAGCGAAATGAACTTTGCAAAAGGTTTTTTCATGCGAAACAATAATTAGATAATTAATGTCGGTAAATTTCTTTAATCTTTGATTTACTGATGGTTACCTCCTTGTTCTCCTCATCATCAGGATTTGAATAGGTCAGGGTTCCATCGTCTTCCCTGATGATAAAACATTCGATTTTCGTTTCATTTTGAAGAATGAGTATGTCTCTGGGACGATTATCCCGCTTCACTTTGGTTTCGATTGTCTGGAGTTCTGCCCTGCCAATCTCTTTTTCAACGAGTTCCAGATGAGGCTGTCCGACAAAAGCGCCCATTTTAATACTGCATTTGATGTAATATTCACGACCAAAGAAAATGCTCAGCGGCAATTCACTGCGCGATTCGGTGCGGGCCCAGAAGACATAGGATCCTTCTTTCCGGATTTTGATCGTAGTTTTGAAATTACTCTTAACCCTGCAAATCACCGTATCCTCCATGTGCAAATCATACGCAATCAAGGTTCCCGCTCCTCCCGGCCGGTAAATATGAAGCAGGGCATAATCAGCATCGAGCAGGGGATCTTCTACAGGCTTTCGGGGGGCGCCTGTAGCCATTGGGGTGATTTTTAAAATTTTGGCAGTAATCTGATGGCAGGAACTCCCGAATACAGAAGGCGGGAAATGTTCGGTGATTTTAATGGCATTCCCACCCGCTTTCCGGGCTTCCATAACGGCCTGTTCCACCACCTCGGTCCAGCCGCATTTGGTTGTAAAGCCGTTATCTCCAACCTGTACATTGCCCACCAGTATTGCATCGCCGGGTGGTTCATCTTTCAGTCCAAAAACTATGACCTCTTCCCGGAAATCCAGCGGATCATATCCACGCTTTATATCCGTGGTAACCTTCAACCCACAGGAACTTAAAAAAACAGAGACGAGTAAGAGAAGAAAGACGCTGGAACGCATGGCAGTATTTATTAGAAAAACTTTTCTATATAAAATCGTATCAAATGTATAAAAAAAGGATCTAAAAAAAACGTTCTGTAAAAAACGTTAAATTTTCTTCAGGATACGCCGGCCACGACTCCGGATGCTGGGGGGAGCTTCTTCCAGAATAAATTCGATGGTTGATTTCAGTTCAGGTTTGAGATCAGGTTCGATCTGGCAATACCGATAGATGATTTCCATGGCATACACCCGGATGGCATAGGCCTCATTAATATCCACCATGCGGTCGAAACAGAGATTTAGCAAAGGACCCGGCTCAGCAATATGGCTCAGACCGAAGTGTCCGGAAAACACTTTCAGGAAACCTCTTCTGACTCCCACAACCGGAGAGGACGGAAATTTCTCCAATACTTCATCCAGATAAGGCAACAGAATATCCGGATTGGCTTCACAACAGAACTCAACGACACGGGCTGCACGCATCGAAACCGGATAGGGTTTCTCCCAGCAAAAAGTCAATATATG
>CAYLTH010000175.1:0-5386 GCA_964386485.1 uncultured Bacteroidales bacterium
TCATAAATGGCATTGGTATGATCTGCTTTTATCCAGAAATAGTAAAATCCTTCGGACAGATATGTAGGAATCTGGAGGTTAATACTCATTGTATCTCCATCTCCGGCAGGAATGGCATTTGTATGACTAATCTGGCTGACAGTGAACAGATTAACCGGATTAAAGGGGTTCGTGGAGATATAAATATTATCGCTAAAGGGAGGTGGACTTGCATTTCCGGCTCCCTGGTTCATGACCCGGTAATCGAGATCCATGTATAAACCCGCATTCAGTGTATCGGTTGAATAGGTAATCTGATCTACAATCAGATCGGGCCACGGACTCAAATTAATCTGGATCGGATCCATACTTCGGAACACATTGTTATTTTCTGCCCCCGATTCCTGAATACTGTTGTGGTAATCATTGACAATGTAAAAGTAATACAAACCGGAAATGCCATTCGGGATGTTGATATGAGCATTTGTATCGAGGGTTTGTCCGACAGATAAAAGTTGGTTATTCAGAACCACCATGCCACAATACAGCACTGAATCCGGATGAAAATTATCATAGGTCGAAACATAGAGATGGTCAACCCATGAATCGATCAGTTTGCCGGGGCCGTTATTTATAATGGTATAGGGTATGTTGACCGAAAGTCCCGAACCGGTAGAGGCAGGCCATTGGGCCGATACCGTTGTCAGGTCGGGTGCTAAAACCTGAATTTCGCTGCTGCGCAGGATATTATTGGTTTCGAATGTGTGTTCAAAAACCATATACGTGGCATCGGTAAAAACAAATATGTAATAAGGCCCGACAATGGATTCCGGAATCCTGACAGTTCTGGTAAGGGTATAGGATGCCTCCGGGCTGAGTGGTGTCCAATGATACATTTGATCAAGCAGAATTGCCGTTGTCGTATTTAGATTCAGTGAGTTTGAAATATATACACGGTCGAGCCAATAACTGGTAGTTGGGTTCCCACCTACATTCTCAATAGTAAATGTAACATTGATATATTCATTTTTACTGACTGAGTCGGTAACAAGAATCTGGGTTACTTCAAGATCTGGCGGAGGTGTCAGGTAAATTGTCAGGGAGTCACTTTTATGCGAATTGTTGTTTTCGAGTGCATGTTCATATACATCATTGTAGAAGTCTGAAACAACATAGATAAAGTGACGGCCCAGAATATTACCCGGTATCGAAACTGTGCTTTGCTGCATGTAGGAACTATCAACACCCAGTACTCCGGTATGATGAATTGTACCCAGAATATGCGCACTGGCTGGTTGCAAAGCTGTATCTGAACTCAGATAAACCCTGTCGTACCAGGATGAGCCGGGTGTTGCGGCAGTACCCTTATTTTCAACCTTCCAGCTTACATTCATGGGCTGACCTGAGAATATACTGTTTGGAATGATAATTTTTGTGACCTGGAGATCAGGAGTCGGAGACAGTGTCAGCAGGAACGTATCTGCATTAAAACCAGAATTGTTGGCGTTGATGGTTTCTGTTATTGTATTGTTTACATCGGCCCTGGCAATCAGATAGTAATACCCGGATAATCCCTGAGGGAGTGTAAACGAAATAGTTTGAATATAGGATTCTCCTGAGTTGAGTGAGCTCAGATTTGGCAGGGCGCCCAGATAAGTATCAATCCCGTTTTCAAAGGTTGTGTCGGATGAAAGATACATTTGGTCCGTCCAGCCGGCATTTTGAGTGGAACCGATGCCGATGTTTTTTACCTGAAATGTCGCACTGATATTCTGACCGGAATAGGCTGTTGCAGGAGCACTGACCTGTTCAATGATCAGATCCGGCAGGTGACGGATGCTGAATGTCATGAGTTCTCCGGGTGTTCCCAGACAGGGGTTTTTGGATACAATCCTCCAATGATACGTAGTGCCGAAATTTAATCCGTTGGTCAGATTGATGTTTAAGGAAGTCAGGCTGGTATAAATCGGTACAGTGGGTTCCGGACTCCCGTCCTGCCAAAGATAGAAATCATAGGAAGTGGCATTTAGTGCCGGACTCCAGGATATCAGTACCGGAACCGACAGATTCAGACTGTTATCAGCCGGGAATAAATTTCCGGCAGGATCCGGCGGCGTATTGTCGTAAACATCGACAAAAACAGTGGAATAGGCGGTATCATTTCCATCAGTGGCCATCACCTGATAGGTTGTTGGCACAGCGGGCTGAACCGTGGGGTTTACCAGCACAGAAGTAAAGCCCGGCGGATCGGACGTCCAGACTTGGGTGGAGGTGCCTAATCCTCCGGCTGTCACAACATTCAGCTGGGTTGACTCCCCAAAACAAATGTTAGGCGGATTTGCAGACGCGACAGCCGATAGTTTCAGTTTAACCAGCCCTGGTGAAAACAGAGGTGCAGGAGTAAGGGCCGCTCCCCAGATATCCGTAATTTCTGATGTTCCCAGAAATGTAAGCGGGCTTTGTCCTCCCAGATATTTAAACCGTAAATCCCCGATCTTTCCATTCGGGATGCTGGCGCCGTTAATATCAACCCATGCCAGGGCAACAATATTCCCGCTGGAGCTCGCCAGATGGATGCCCGGTAATAGCTGATCATTCCAGTTTGCAACATGACTAAACTGCAAAATGCTTGAATTAAACTGAATAAACAGGGTCATGGATCCGATATTCAAAAAATTCTGTGTGGTAACAGGTATACTGATGCTGTCGCCTGGATTGGCATTAACGGTATCCAGAGAAATACTCAGAACCTGTGCCCTGACTATTGTCCCTGTTACCAGTAAGATCAGCAGAAAAAAGAACTTTTTCATAATATTATAATTGTATATTACTCTGATAATAAACTATTTACTGATAACCATTCTGCGACTCTGGCTATACCGGGTATTCCCGTTTTCGAACCGGAGCCGGTAAATATACACTCCGGCAGCCAAATGGGAACAATCGGTTGTTATGCTGTGCGAACCTGCTGTTAATTGTTTGTTAATCAAGCAATTGATTTCAGATCCTACAGGGTTTAACAGACTGATTGTAACCATACCTTCTTCCGGAAGCATGAATGGTATCGTAGTGTTTTCCTCTGCCGGATTGGGCCGGTTCTGACCCAGGTAGAATCCGCCAGTCAGGCTTTCAGCAGCAAGCAGTTTTGGCATAATCAGATTTCTGCCGGGGATTACTGCTTCATCCGGTCCCGCAATTTCACAAATATTCATACTTGTAAATAGTGGTATTTCATTCAGCACTCCGCCACTTTTTCGTTTGACGAGAATTTCAAATATCGGAATTTCCCGGGAAATCGGATAACCATCAGTCTTAGACCAGGCAATCCGGATTTCGCCATCCCGAATCGAATAAACCAGATCCGGCAGTGATGATTGGATACCTTCCACTTCGATCAGATCAGCATTAAAATTCAATCCGATTGTCAAAGCGCCCGTCTGTGTTGTTTCAGAAAGATAAACCGGAACCCATACAGATTCATCAGGTGGTACCTGAAGAATTCCAGAATACTGCATTTCGACTGAATTTTCGAGTTTTGCATACGGTATAAAAGATCCGTTTACATCACCCGTTGAAAGCCCGTATAAATCAATACCAATATTTGAACCGTTCAGTGTGAAGGTCTTTTTCTCAAAAACCCAGTCACCGGCAGGGAAGGTAGGTATGTTCCCTACCGTTCGGTGAAGAACAAGTAAGGCATCCGCAGCTGTCACAGTCTGACCTGCATTTACATCTGCTGCGGTCAGCCGGAGACCGGTCAATGTTGATAGGAATACGCTGTGTTTGGCGATTCCAAGGGCATCTGTTGAATTAACCCCGCCGGATTCTGCTGTTGAAAATGCATCAATCGAATAATTCCCATTCACATTCAACGGGAAAATATAATTTCCGCCGACATCTGTCTCTGTTGAATCAATCGGAACCTGGGCTGCATTTTTTAACCTGACTTTAACACCGGGTAGTGAAGAATAGTAAGCATTATTATAGATTACCTGACCTGAAATGGAATACCGGGGTGTCACATTTATCGTAACTGCATCGGAATGGGAGCATCCGTTTTCACCATTGATAGTCAGGGTATAAGTCCTTGTTGATAATGGCCTTCCCTTGGGTTGTAGCAGACCCGGGTCATTCAGATCGGTGATGGGTGTCCAACTGATCGTATAAGGAGGAACTCCTCCACTCACATTGGCTGCAATCAGCGTGGAATCATAACCCAGAATATTCAGGTCGGGACCGGCATTGGCCGTTGGTGACGGAATTACTGTAACATAAGTAGAATCATATCCAAAACATCCAAAACCATTATTAACTGCAAGATGATACCAGCCGGATTGATTGGTCTGAATATTGGGAATCACCGGATTTCGGTATAATGCCTGATAGGAAGCAGGACCTGTCCACTGGTAACGGCTCTTGTCGCCATCCCCGTAAACTACAAGATTTGCTCTGTTGGAACTGGTAGAACCTCCGGCCAGGTTACAACCCGACGTACAATTATCACAGTAATTTCCCCAGACACTTCCGGAAACTACGGTGTACTGGTAACTTGAATTGGAGGACCAGGATCCGTTATCAAAACAAACTTCAACAATCAGATTCGATGAGCCGTTCCAGAAAAATGGCAAAGGCAGTGTAAATACATTCTGACCAATGTGCGGATAATAATAGGAAACACTGTACACATTCGTTAAACCTGAAACAAATCCGTTAAGTGCATTTAGATTCGTTGTTCCAACTTTTATATTCATGCCATTCATGCCCGGATTTCCGACTCCATTGAGAATAAATCCCAATGCAGTGATATTTCCGGCAGTAATACCAGCAGCAAGCAGTTCGGATGATTTATAAAGCAACTGTACGCGGTGATCCATATAATATGTGCCAAAGGGGTTCGGTCCTGTTTCTGTTGAATAACCAGTTCCATTCCCAATAACAGCCTGTATTTGTTGCGGTGGAATTGTATTAAGAATAATTGCATCCAGTTGCACACTGCCATTTGAACACAAACTTGTATCCGAAATGCTTGTTACCACCGGGTACGCTATTCCGGAAACAACAATGGTATCGGTTGAAGGACAATCATAAAAATCAAGAACATCAACCCAATATGTACCCGCTGTTGTTACAGTAAGTGAATTATCCGTTGATCCGTCATTCCATAAATAACTGGCAAAACTCCCTCCATACAGCAAGATAGAACTCCCTTCACAATAGGTTGCATCATCACCCAGATCTACTCCGACAAGAGGGTTGGGGATCAACATATAAACAGGTACTTCCATATAACCATGATAAGGATCATTGCTGAAAATTTTGATCAGGTTGGTATACAAGGCAAGTGGTAAAACCCCCCGGTTAAAATACAGTTCGATGGTTATTGTTTCTCCCGGAGCAACTGTGCCAT
>CAYLTH010000176.1:0-5373 GCA_964386485.1 uncultured Bacteroidales bacterium
AGTCCCGTCCGGACCGCAAAAAAGGTTGTCTCACAAGGACAACCTTTTTTCATTATGGGATTTTACGTTTACATTTTACATTCCTCTACTATTGACATTTTTTACAAAGGATTCACAGAGAATCCGGAAAAACGTCTGTGGGAACATAATAACGGATTAAGTCGTTATACCAAGGGAAAAGGGCCATGGGATATGGTTTATCTTGAAGAATTACCAGACAAACGATCTGCACTTATCAGGGAAAAATCACTTAAGCATGCCAAAGTAAGTTATATTGAATGGCTTATAAAGCAGCCTTCAAACTTGATTTGTTAGAATACATGCCTGTCATCCCGGCTTAGCCGGGACGGGTTCGATCCTGGCTCAGCCAAGACGCAAAAAAGGTTGTCTCACAAGGGCAGCCTTTTTTTATTTATCGCATTGGATATGTTTAATTATATTTGACTACAATTTATTCCACGTATATTCATTGTACATTTATACTAATACTACTTCCGATGAAAACAAAACTGATTATTTTCGCATTGATGCTGGGTGTTCTGGTTTTTTCCTGCAAAAAGGATGAAGACGAAGAACCAATAGCCTTTTTCCCTGCAGAAATTGCGACTGTTAAAAACAAACTGGCAGCATCCATTGATTCGCTGAACAATTCTCTTACAATCGTTGCCGGGCAGATTGCCCAAAACGGAATTGATTCGAATTTTATCCGGGGAAAACTGCTTGAGTTATACACCGGATCCACCTTCTCCAAAGAATTTTGTTATATCACCACGGCAGGTGTACTTGAAATCATTGAGCCACCTGCGTATTATAGCTATCAGGGAACCGATATCAGCACCCAGGCACATGTTATAGCCTCATTTGGCAGCAAACAACCGGCGCTGAGCAATGCCTTTTATGTTGTGGAAGGGTATTGGGCCACGGTTGATCTGCACCCCATCGTCAACAATTCAACATTATTGGGTGGAATCTGTTCCGTATTTGCACCTCAGGAAATCCTGGGAAGAATCATTACACCTGTTGTGAATAATCAAAGTTTCGAAATGTGGGTGATGGAAAAAGACGGAGTGGTGCTGTATGATCAGGATACTGCAGAGGTCGGGTTAAATGTACTGACAGACCCCATGTATGCCGCCTTTCCGGAATTAATTACAGCCTGTCAGAAAATAGCAGCCAACAAAAGCGGAGAGACTACCTACTCCTTTTATCAATCGGGGACTTCCACGGTAGTGACCAAGAAAACTTACTGGGACACCTACTACTACCATGACAAAGAATGGAAAATTATCTGGGTGAAGCCCATGTGACAACCTGATTTTATGTAAGTAAGACACCTGAACACCCGAACACCTGAACACAGATTGTCCCAGTCTTCAATTATTCAGATTCTTACTTCTTCTTCGGTTTCGGCACCAGATTCTTCTCATACAGGTCAATCCATTCCGCAGCAGTTGTCTTTTGCATTAATTCGGCAATGAGCTGATAGGGAATCTCTTCCATTTTCTTAAACCGCATGCAACTCTTACCCATATCCAGTTTTTGCTTACTGTGTTTAGGATACTCGCTTACAAACCAGTTTAACAATTCCGGATTCATATAAATCCCCATATGATAAAAGTTGATGGATCCTTTTTGGGAGGCAAGACCGGCAAACGGAAGTGGCTCTTCCGGTTTACAATGATAACCTGCAGGGTAAAGCCTATGCGGTATCACATACCCCAGGCCACCGTAACTGATGCCGGGTTCAAAGCCTTCGGGCAGGTTTTCTACAATTACATTGTGAAGTCTATTAAAGGGTTCCAGCCTGTCCTCAGGCAGGTTTGTCAGTATCTCCTCAACTGTTTTTCCTTGTGCTTTCATATAGTTGTAATCCCTATAATATCATGACTTTCCGTTCGACAACTCCTTGTTCACTTCGGAGTATCAGGAAGTAAGTACCTGAGGTAACAGATGTTACATCAAGCGATAGTTTTGATTGGCCTGAAAGAAAACCTGCATCACCGGATTTTACAATTTCACCGGCCGGATTGCGGAGCTCAAACCGGAAGTTTCCGGCTGTCCGGATGTCCAGATCGATATTGATTGTTTGTGCGGCAGGAACCGGATAGATGTTAATATTATTCAGAAACGCAGGTAAATCGGAAATTCCGGCTACTGTTCCTTCAAACACCAGATCATCCACCCAGAGGTAATCCTGATCAGAAGGGTTACTGCCACTGGCTTTCAGCATAATGATGCAGGTATCGGGTGCATTGCCTGACTGATACACAAAATTAAGAGTGAAGGGAGCCCAGCTCATGGCCATTCCGGCCAGGGTTTTACTGGCTGTTGCAATGGTTTCACGGGAACCTGTGAGCGTGTTCCAGCGGGTGAGGGCTACAGCAAGTGAACCCTGGCTGTTCCCGAAGATCATGTGCTGCCATTTCCCTTTAAAACTGGCAGGCCGCTGTGTAAACGCAAAACCCGAAACGGGCTGCAAAGTTACCGGATCCAATACGCCACTTACAGCAATTCCGTTGACAACCGATAACCCGACTGTGCGCGAGGTAAGCTTGAGATAAAAACTACCCGGATTTCCCGGTGTTCCTTTTGTGGCCGTATAGATTCCGGAGGAAGCCGTGGTATTATTCATGGTTCCCCATTCATCGGGATTGAAATAGGAACCTACGCTGGTCCAGTTTTCAAATCCGGCATTGGGTATCTGGGCAACAGAAATCAATCCAAATGCCCAAATGAGGGTTATCGTGGCAATAAGTGTCTTTCTCATTTCTTTTTCATTTCGTCGTTAATTTTCTGCAAAAGTTCTTCAGTAGCCTCTGTCTTTTCTTTGGCATCCTTTCCCTTTTTTATAGCAAGCCTGGCATATTTTTCGGCTTTTGGATATTGTTTGGTTTTATAGAGAAGTGAAGCATACGTATCTAAATAAGCATAATCCTGATCATCCACCGCTAGTTTTTCCATCCAGGTGGCCGCCGTTTTCAATTTCATGAAATCATTCAGATTTTCAAACAACTTCCAGCAAACCGAGTTGATTTCCCCGGCATCATTAAACCCCAGTTCTTTGAAGTTCGACTGGGCAGTAAAAAAATACGAAGGCCAGTCCCCGGCAGACTCATAAAAATAAAGTTTCAAACCCGGGATAACCTTTTCAACCTCCGTGGTATAAAAATTACAATATTCGGTAATTTCCCAAAACTTTTCCTCGGTCGCTCCGGCCTTGGCAGCAGCCTCCACTTTGTGATAAACGATACTCTCCAGCATCCCGTTTACTTCCTCTTTTCCATACAAACCTTTGAGTTTTATATGGTTATCGAGAATAAACTGCTGATATTTTTCATTCAGATTGAAACGGCTGAGAACACTGAAATTGACTTCATCAAACAAATCTTTCTGTTGATCCAGGTATGCATACAGTACACTATCCTTTGGAAAAGCCCGCTTTCCTCCCATTCCATATGCACGTTTATAAAAATCGGGATAATTCAAATCCAGTTTACGGGAATCAAACCCATAAACCCGCTCATTTCCGTTTTCCAGTGCCGAATTCAAATTTTTAATAAATTCCTGAGGATCAGCAGTATACCCAACAATTCGTTTAACAAGTTGCCCATCAGTATTGAAAACGAGAACGGATGGAAACGAACTCACTCTGAATTTCATCGCCAGCGGAATATTCACAGAATCCTCGAAATTCAGCTTTACCGGAATAAATTTACTATTCAGAATACCAGCCACTTCCGGATTGGTAAAAGTTACTCTGTCCTGAACCTTACACCATGAACACCAGTCGGTGTAGGCATCCACAAATATAAATTTCCCTTCCTTGCGGGCTTTTTTGTTTATTTCTTCCCAACTGCCTTTTACAAAGTCGACTTTCTGACCAATCACAAAGGCGGGTAATAATAAGAAGAGGAGAAGAGTACGGATAGAGATCGTTTTCATGGGGTATTAACTTAAGTAAATTGGTATTTTAGAAGCGGAACATAATTCCGGCACTGGTGGAGAATGTCGAAATCTGTTGAGTGAAGTCCATAGATGTTTCCAGGATGGTACCGGCAAATACGGTGCGTTTGAATTCAGCCTTGGTGGAGAAATAATCCAGACCTAAATTTAATGCAACATTATCACTCAGGTTGTAACAGAAGGAAGCTCCAAGGTCAAAACTCATGGCTCCAACCTGTTCGCTTTCCCATAATACACCATTGTCATTATCATTGAGTTCGGGAGTGGCAATCATATTGTAGCCAACAACCGGACGGAAATTCACTTCCATCTTGTCGGCAATCGGGAAACTGACCAGGGGTCCTACCATCAGGCCTGCATAAACCCAATACGAATCTTTATCATTCCATCCTTCAGAACTTACATCAAAGCGGTTTGCACCTGCGAGTAACTGACCGGCGATACCAAAATTCTGATTAAACTTTATGCCAATTTGTGCCAGTGAAATATTGATCCCTGTTTTGGCCCAGCCGGAAGTCGCACTGGTATCAGCTTTGGCAAAATCTCCCAGGGGGAAAGCAGGTCCGACTGTCAGTGCATAGTATCCCTTGCTGTCTGATTTTTTTCCTCTTTTCTTCGAACGTTGTGCATCCACGGTAACAGTTACCAATAAGGCCATAACAATAAGTAAGATCGTTTTTTTCATGTTTTCGGTTTTAAGGGTTATTTTGAATCGATAAAAATAGTGTATATTTTGCTTACCTGATTAATATATCAAAAAAATCAATACTTTTAGATACCAATTATGCAACCATGATCTTTTTTTGCGGTCTGAATAGCATAGAACACAATAAACAATGTTTTTTATGAGAAAGATTTATTTGCTTTTCGCTATATCATTGTTAATTAATGGAATAACAACCGGGCAAATCAACATTGCATTTCATGAAAATTTTGAACTGCCTTCTCAGTCAGACAGCCTGATTTCCTCCCAGGTTGCCTCACCGGGAATATCTGATTGGGGTATCAACACCCGGATCCAGGCATCAGGAAGCCAATCCGACTCCTGTCAGGTGAAAGTCGGAAAGGTTTGTTTTCTTACTTCCATACCCTTCAATACGCTTGGACAGAATTATGTGGAATTGCATTTTGATCAGATTTGCAAGGTAAATTTTTTTGATACGGCAACGATCGAAGTTTCGAATAACAGCGGGTTAAGTTGGATGCGCATAACCGGTAGTAATTATCTGGGAACGGGCAGTTATGGCAGTAATTTCAACCGTTTTAACTCCGCATCATACGGAAATCTTTGGTTGCCTTTAAGTTCTGTTGCGTTGCCCCAGAATACCTGGTGGAGGCATGAATCCTTTGATCTATCTGCATACCTGGCCAATAGTGCCCAGGCCATGATCCGGTTTCGACTGGCGGATG
>CAYLTH010000177.1:0-5347 GCA_964386485.1 uncultured Bacteroidales bacterium
GACTCCGGCAGCCTTGCGGTTTCTTCTTCGGTGACGCGTGACGCGTGACGCGTGATGAGACCACTCAAACTCACACTGGTTCCCAAAGCAACGTAAGATGTTCCCTTGCCCGTAAGAAACCGCTGTCAGGGTTTGCAACCACTGACAGGGTTGAACACGTTTTGGGGAGTGGTAATTGGTAACATATTCCTGCATGGAATGACATCCCAACACCCCAGAACCAGGTAATCACCCCTGTCGATGGCATTGCCATCGACAGGGGACTTCATTCTCTTGAATGCGTGTAGCCCGTCATTTCGACGATAGGAGAAATCTGCCTTGGTCAGGGCAATTCTTAAATTTAATCGGTTTCCTCCCGGTGGTCGGAATGACTCCTTGCACCCGGGAACCATCCAACTCAAACCAGCTCATCAGCACCTTTGTGTATCCTTTGTGCGCCTTTGTGGTGAACGAAATTCAGGCATTCTTACCTGCATGATTTAAAGGCAAATATTATCTGTGATAATCTGTGTCACCATCTGTGGAAATCTGTGGATAAAAGAAGATTCCCGAAGATTTCGAGAAGAGGATTTTTGTGATAAAATTAAAATGTATTTGGTATATCTGAAATTTGTACATTTATTGTCTCCAAATAAGATGACTTACAAATCAAATCAAACACATATTCTATGAAAAAACAGGTCTTTATTTTACTGACAGCTTTTATTGCTTTCAGTTTGAGTAATTGCAGCAACCCTATGATGGACAAGGCAAAGAACAAGGGAACAATCAGTACGGCCAGTATTGATAAGGTCATTCAGGATTTAAATTCTGCTTATGGCGAAAAGGCCGGGTTTCGCATCGAACGCGGTGTAAAGCAGGTTGCAGCCCTGTGGATGAAACAGGATGGAAGCGAACAGGAGTTCGAAGCTTTTTGTAAACAATATTTTGTTGGTTCTGATGCCGGGCTGGATAGTCTGTTCCTGAAACTTCAGACCAATTTTGAAGTCTTGTTTGGGAATTTCAACAAAATTGGCATGGATCTGAAACGGAATCTGGATCTGGATCTCGGCCCGGTTCAGCCCATTGATGAAATGTTCGGTGCTTATGCTGTCGGAGCGCATCTGGCTGATGATTTTTATGCCAATAAAATTGCCTTTGTGGTGGCGTTGAACTTCCCGTTTTATACACTGAAAGAAAAGAATGAACAGGGAATCACCTGGAGTCGCAAACAATGGGCTTATGCCCGTATGGGAGATGTTTTTACCTCCCGGATTCCGGCCGAAATTTTACAGAAATCGGCTGCAGCCTATACCAATTCCGATTCCTACATATCGGAATACAATATTTTCATGGGAAAACTTACCGACAAAAACGGAAAATCCTTCTTCCCGGCAGATATGAAGCTGATAACCCATTGGGGACTGCGGGATGAACTCAAATCGCATTATGCCGATGCCGAAGGCGGACTGGAAAAGCAAAAAATGGTGTATGAAGTCATGAAACACATTATTGCCCAGGATATCCCGCAAATGGTGATCAACAACGATCAGGTTGGCTGGGATCCTTACGAAAACAAGGTATACAAAGATGGCAAAATCATAGATGCCCCGACCGAACCGGATACCCGCTATCTCATGCTGCTCAATAATTTCAAGGCTCAGAAAGCCATGGATCCTTACAATCCGGCTTATCCCACTTTTATTCAGCGTTCGTTTGAGCTGGGCATGGAAATTTCGATGGAAGATGTTGAGAAACTCTTTACCGGATTGTGTTCCTCTCCACAGGTTAAGGAAGTGGCGGCGCTGATCAGCAAACGCCTCGGTCGTCCGCTGCAGCCTTTTGATATCTGGTACAATGGTTTTAAATCACGCGGAGGATTGAATGAGGAAGAACTGACCAAAATAACCCAGGCGAAATATCCGACTCCCATGGCTTTCCAGCAGGATATGCCGGAAATCCTGAAAAAACTCGGCTGGAGTCCTGAAAAAGCAGCATTTATCGCTTCAAAAATCGTGGTGGATCCGGCCAGAGGCTCTGGTCATGCTGCCGGTGCTGCCATGAAATCGGATGTGGCTCACCTCCGCACCCGCATTGCTGAAAAAGGCATGAACTACAAGGGATACAACATTGCCATTCACGAATTTGGCCACAATGTCGAGCAAACCATCACCCTGCAGGATGTGGATTACTACATGCTCAACGGTGTCCCCACAACCGCCTTCACCGAAGCCGTGGCTTTCCTCTTCCAGAAACGCGATCTCGAATTGCTGGGCATGAAAAATGACGATCCCAATAAAGAACACCTGATGGCTCTCGATAATTTCTGGGGAAGCTATGAAATTATGGGTGTTTCGCTGGTGGATATGAAAGTCTGGAAGTGGATGTACGAAAACCCGGATGCTACACCGGCTCAGTTGAAAGCTGCTGTTATTGCGGCTGCGAAGGAAGTCTGGAATCTCTATTATGCCCCTGTTTTTGGAAGTCAGGACGAACCCATCCTCGCCATTTACTCACATATGATCGACAACCCGCTTTACCTGAGTTCCTATCCGGTCGGACATCTTATTGATTTCCAGATCGAACAGCAGATAACAGGGAAAAGCTTCCCGGATGAAATCAACCGCATGTATACCAAAGGCCGGCTTACACCCGAAGTGTGGATGAAGGAAGCGGTTGGGAAACCTCTGGCGATTGAGCCGCTGTTGAAGGCAACGGAGGAAGCGTTGGGGAAAATAAAATAATGTGCTGATGTGCTAATTTGCTGATGTGCTGATGTGCTGATTGGATTGATTATGAGAAGATTTTTAATTGTGATTTTGGGGTTGGGGATGTTTTTTTCTGCGTATTGTCAGGCACCGGAAATTGTGCCGTCGCAATGGCCGGGAATACATGGGTTATGGACATTTGACAATCCCAATTCCCTGTTGCAGGCCGAATTTGGAACCGATCTTGTTCTCTCCGGGACACATACGGTGGTTCCCGGGCCGGTACCGGATGACGGTGCCGTGAATATTGGTGTTGGGAGTTATTACCGCTGCTTTCACAATATCCCCGCCAATGGTGGCGGTTCTGATGTGAATGAATACAGCATGGTGATTGACTTCCGGGTTCCGTCTATTGGTCCCTGGTATTGTTTTTATCAGGCCAATTTCACAAACAGCAACGACGGAGAACTTTTCGTGAATACCACCGGCAAGGTAGGCCGTGGCACTAACGGACCCGGCTACACTGCCTACACGCTTTTGCCGGGTGAATGGTACCGGCTGGTTGTAACAGCAGATCTCGGAAACCAGTATAAAATTTACCTCGACGGAATTCTGGTCCGGCAAGGGGGTTCACTGGCCATCGACGGGGATTTCTCACTGGATCCGCAATCGGGCAACAATTCATGCTATCTTTTTGCGGATAATGACGGTGAAGATGGTCCGCTTGATGTGGCGCTCTGTGCCATTTTTGAAGGTGTTTTAAGCGGATCTGATGTGGAAACCCTGGGCGGTTACGGGCATGCCATCACTCCGCTTGTTACCGGAATCCTGCCCTACCTGCAAAGTCCGACACCCAATTCGATCTACATCAGCTGGCACAGCGATTCGCTGGCCTCTACCCAGGTGGAATACGGAACCAGTGCGGCTCTCGGTATGCTTAAATCCGGAACCTTTGAAAACATCGGCACTAAAAAATGGCATACCGTTAAACTTGAGAATCTGCAACCCAATACCCCGTATTTCTATCGGTGTATCAGCGGTGGTCAGCAATCGGGTATAAAGGTATTCCGGACACCGCCTGCCAATGGTACTTCGGAAGGACATTTCCGTATCCTGGTTTTCAGTGATTCCCAGAGCAATTCGGTTCAATCTACAGCCGGCATTCAAAAAGCACGGCAAAAAGCCATCGAATTGTATGGCGATAACATACAAAACAATATCAACCTGATCATGCATTCAGGCGATATCGTCGGGGATGGAACCAATCTCCAGGGATATGAAAATGAACTCTTTAACCCGTTTTCATATCTGAGTGCCAATATTCCGCTCATGGCTGCCATCGGGAATCATGAAGCAGATAATGCGTATTATTATCAATACATGAAATATGAAGATTTCAACGGGGCTCCTCCTGCTTCTCCCGAACGCTATTATTCGTACCGGCTTGCACGGATACAGTTTGTGGTGATCAATACAAACGGAGCCTACCAGAATTCAACCCAGCTTACCTGGCTCAGCAATACACTGAATGCAGCCAATGCCGATCCATCTATCGATTTTATTGTCGTTTACGGGCACCAGCCTGCCTGGTCGGAAATGTGGCCCGATGGAAATACCTCCTGGGTTCAGAATCAGATCCTGACTTTGCTTAAAACCCAACCAAAGCTGGCGTATTATGCATGTGGACATACCCATTCTTACGAACATGCGGCCTATGACAATCTGCAGGGAACATCCGGTTTCCACTATATTGTTTGTGGCGGAGCCGGTGGCGGACTTGACCGCTGGGGAATGTATGCCAACCAGACAAATTATCCCGAAAATATGAAGGCTCTTGATCATCATCACTTTCTGATTGTTGATTTTGATCTGGCTGCAAAATCCTTTGAGGCAAAAATGTACAGTCTGGGCCATCCGGATAAACCACTTGATGCTGTAGTAGCCGACCGCTTCCATAAAGATTATCTGGCGACTGCTCCGGTTGTTCCGCAAGCCATGAGTCCTGCCGGGACAACGTTTGGTGCACTTACCCTGACTGCATCTGCCTATTCCGGTTCGGATAGCCTGATGAGTTCCTGGTTTCAGCTTACGGCTGTGCCCGGTGATTATTCCAATCCGCTTATCAATATCCGGAGAGATAAAGAAGATTTCTATGGCGATAGTGGTGCACCCGATTATATGCCGGTCAATTTGAATTCGGGTGTTGATTTAACACAACTGGAAATTGGTCAGAGCCTGACCGAAGGACAAACCTATGCCTGGCGGGTTCGGTATCGCGACCACAATCTGAACTGGAGCGCCTGGTCGGCCGAACAAAGCTTTTTGGTTACCAGCGGAGTGAGTATTCAGGGCCAGGTTACCTACGACAATGCAACTTCGACAGCACTGGCGGGTGTTACCGTATATCTGATGCAAAATAGCGACACCCTGGATCAGGTTCAGACTGATGCCAATGGACAGTATAATTTTGACCCGCAACTGCCGGGTAATTATACCCTTCTGGTACATTCAACTGCCCCCTGGGGAGCTGTGAATTCGACGGATGCCTTGTTGGTATTAAAGCATTTTGTGGGAATGGCGATCCTCAGCGGGTTGAAAAAGAAAGCCGCCGATATCAATGGGGATCAATATATTAACTCCCTGGATGCCTTATTTGTAGC
>CAYLTH010000178.1:0-5284 GCA_964386485.1 uncultured Bacteroidales bacterium
ATTTTACGTTGCATACAAACCAACCCATCAAAACCCGTATCGGTACCTTCGAAGGGGAGCTGGTATCAGGGAAATTAAAACATTCCGGCTATACTTATCCCCTCCGCTATACAGCCGGCACCTGGCCTCCGATTGCCGGGGATGTAATACCCGATACAAGCCTCGATAGCAAATACCATTCCTATTTCACCGGTATGACCCTGACCTGGCAGCCCAAATGGACACCCGGACTCTTTTTGGGCGTATCACGTATCGCTCAGGGAAAAGGTGAACCAGAAAAACTCAAGGATTATCTCTCTGTTTTCAGTCTGGCAGGAAAGCAGCAAATTGTTACGGGAGGAACTGTAGAAAACGCAGTGAACCGCAATCAGATCATCTCGGTATTCGCAAGATATCTTTTTGTTGAATCCCATGCCGAAGCCTATATGGAAATCGGAAGGGAGGACAACTGGTGGGATCTGGAAGATTTGCTGACCCGTCCCCGCTATTCAACGGCCTATCTGATTGGTTTGCGCAAGATGTACAGCCTGCCCGGGAAAGACCGCTGGCTGATGATCGATGGAGAATACACCAAAATTCAGGCCCCCATGGATAATATTGGTAGGGCAAGTAATAATGGCTACAGTTTTTACACCCATTCCAACGGAATTGGCTGGACCAATGAGGGTCAGGTATTGGGTGCCGGAATCGGACCCGGCAGCAATATGTTCACCATTGGAGGAAACTATGGCAAAGGCTTTAATACCTTTGGCATACATTTTGAACACATCGCCTACAACGAAGATCTGTTTTATACCATGATCGATTATCTGAAACTGGGCGGAGCTACAAACCCCTTCTTCGTGGATGCCAGCAAGCATTTCATCGACTGGGGTATCCTGCTGAACTACCATACTTCGTATAAGAAACTCATGATGGGTTTCCAGGCACAGATTCTACGCACCTATAATTTCCAATGGAACTATGACCCTTATGGGGGCGCTGGTCCTTTCCGCTTTACCGGCATCAATGTATGGTCATTGAATGCGGAACTTTCGCTGGTATATCGTTTTTAATCTCTGAATCTCTATGATGTTTGCATTCACCGGTAAAGAAACCAATCAGATCCTGCCCAAACAGCAGTTTCAGAACCGTACGAACCGGAATGCCAATAAAAAAACAGAACCTATAGTGAATGCATATCTTTACAGTAAACAAAAAAGGCTTTTAGACATTCTTTTCAGCCTTTTGGTTATCCCGGTGGTTGTTCCTGTCATCCTTATTTGTGCCTTTCTGGTTCTGATCACGATGGGTTGGCCTGTCTTTTTCGCGCAGAAACGCATTGGTCTGAAGAGAAAAGTATTTGTGATCTATAAACTACGATCGCTGAAAAAAACCTCCAACAATTATGAGGGGATATTGCACAGCAATGACGATGTTACACCGGTCGGGAAGATTTTGAGGCTGTTCCGTTTCGATGAACTGCCACAGATATGGAATATCCTCAAAGGTCAGATGAGCTGGGTAGGTCCCCGGCCCGAGGTTCCGTATTATGTGGAAATGTATTCCAAACTGAATCCCGCTTTCAACGAAAGACATCTTGCGCTTCCGGGCATCACCGGACTGGCCCAGCTGAACAATCCAAATGCCACCCCAAACGACAATCTCGACAAACTTTCGCATGATATGGAATATGTCAGAACGGCCAGTTTGAAAACCGACATACACATTCTTTTTCAATCATTCTTCTTATTATGGAAATAGCAAGGGCAAAATACCTGATCATTTGGCTTCTGTTCGCCGGACTGGCCGTGCAGGGACAAGAGCTCTTTTACCGGAAGAATCTTGCCAATATTGATGTGAGCAAACTCAGTCAGCAGGAAATCAGCCGATTTCAGACAAAGGTTGCGGGTTCGAATATGTCAGAAGGAGATGTGATCAGCTATCTGATGGAAAAAGGCCTATCACGAAGCGATGTATCCTCCCTGTTAAAACGCATCGATACCAAAGCCTCTCCCTTGAGCAAAGTCAATGAACCTCAGACCTCAGAAGAAGGGGAAACAACTGATCCGCTGCTAAACCGGATGTATCTGAAAAGTGTTACACCACCTGATTCTATGGTCTTTGGCTCGGAATTATTTAGCAATGGGAAGCTTGACTTTACCCCGAACCTTCAGATTGCTACTCCTGTGAATTATATACTCGGACCGGGTGACGAAGTCAATCTTACCCTTTTCGGTGACCAGGAAGTGATCAACAATCAGGTGGTCGATCCTTCCGGCAGGATTACCATGCCCTATGCCGGTGTCGTGCAGGTAGGAGGTCTGACCGTGGAACAAACAGAAGAAAAACTGAAAGGCATTCTGACTGCCAGAGGCTTTAATGCACTTGAAAGCGGTGAAACCAAAATTACTGTATCCCTGAAGAAATACCGTACCATCCCGGTCATGGTCATCGGAGCCAAAAACTCCGGAAAATATTTGCTGCCCTCCGTCGCCTCTGCTTTTCATGCCCTGGTGATGGCTGGCGGTCCAAATGCACGCGGGACCTTTCGCTCGATTGAGGTAATCCGCCACGGGAAAATCATTCAGCAGATTGACCTCTATAAATTTATCGTGAACGGCGACCGGAGCGCAGATGTCCTTTTAAAGGAAAACGATGTGATCAATATACCGGTCTATAACAGTCTGGTACGATTAAAGGGCGAAGTGAAACGGCCGGGATTTTTTGAGTTGATCGAAGGCGAGAATCTTGATGTCCTGATGAAATACGCCGGTGGCTTCACTCCGATTGCATACAAAGACAATATTTATATAGAACAGGTCGGAACAAATGAATTCATCACCCGCGATATCCTCCAGAAGGAGTTTTCGTCCTATCTCCCTGCTTCGGGGGATGTGATGACAGTGGGTTCCATCTCTGACCGATTTTACAACCGGATCATGATCTCCGGTGCAGTGAACAGACCAGGAACTTATGGCTGGGACGAAGGAATGCAGCTGTCACATCTGATTCGACGCGCAGGCGGACTTGAAGAAAGCGCACTACTCACACGCGGAATTATTTATAGATCAGGCAGGAACCATGAAAATGAGTATCTGCGATTCAAGCCAAAAGAAGTGTTGGATGGTCTGAATGATATCCCTCTGAAAGACGGTGATTCGGTGGTGATTGGTGACAAGCGAAAGATGTTTCCTTATAAAAGTATTCAGGTAGTAGGCGAAGTGAATAATGCGGATATATATACTTACGGGGAAGGAATGACCGCTCTGGATGCTATTATGCTGGCCGGCGGGATGAAATATTCGGCCAATATCAATCAGATTGTGATTACCAGAAAGCTAAAGGACAGAAACGATGTTGTTGTGGCAAATACCATCAAGGCTGATTCCGATGCGGAGCTGATCATCCGTGCTGATGAGGTAATGCTGTTACCGGGGGACATTGTTATCGTTCGGCCTGATCCGGATATGACCGAATTGGAAATCGTTACTGTCAAAGGAGAAGTGATCAAACCAGGGGCCTATGTTCTGCTCGAGAAAAACGAGCGTCTGAGTTCGGTACTGAAAAGGGCCGGAGGCCTGACACAACTCGGTGATGAAAACGGCGTTCTGATTATCCGGTCCAATACAAACCCTATCATCACAAATCGTTTGAAATCATACAGCATTGAGCAAAATGATTCAATTCCAATTACGATTAAAGACACACTCGTCAAAGGAGACAAAAACAAAAAGGATATAAAAGTTGCGGTTGAGCCTGATTATATTGCGATCAACAATATGACTTCTCTGATGAAAAATCCAGGCGGGAAATATGACATCAATATGCAGAAAGGCGACAGTGTTGTGGTACTCATGCGTGATAATACAGTTTCTGTCAGAGGAATGGTCAACAATCAGGTCATTGTGAATCATATGGGCAAAAGGCTCAAACATTATATCAACGAGTCCGGAGGAACAATGAAAAATGCGCAGAAAAGTCGGATCTTTGTCGTTGAACCCAACGGTAGGGCGCGTATGACCCGACAGTTTATGGGCATCAGGAAATATCCCCATGTAGTGCCCGGAAGTATTGTGGTGGTGCCTGAAAAAGAAAAAAACAAGGGCAAGATAGGTGATGCAGCAACTCTGGCTGCCATCGCATCAATCTTGGCTTCTGCCACAACTATTGTTCTGCTGATTACTACTTTAAAGTGAGCCAGACGGCATTATGAACCTCCCGGAAACATCTCCGATGTGCCTCTTGAGGTTTGCTTTCCTGCTTTTTATTGTATCTTTGTTTACCGGAATGAGTCCTGTTTATGCTCAGGACGCCCCCTTATCGATCCCCTATGCCTTTCAGAACAATCATGACCTCGAGCAACAGCTTCGAGAAAAGGGAGATACGCTTCGTCATACAGCCGTAAAACCATATTTACTCAGTAAATATCATTTTCAGCCAACACAAGTGAATCAAAACCTACGGAAGGATAACTGGCTATTCAGGAAACTTTTCTACGAACATCTGGTTGATTATCAGGGAAAAGGCTTCTCTATTCAACTTGATCCGCTTTTTGATTTTGGTGTCGGACGTGAATTTGCGGCTTCAAAAACCACCTGGATCAATACCCGCGGCTTGCAGATTCAGGCGAATATCGGAAGTAAAATCGCCTTTTATACCAGCGTATATGAAAACCAGGCGATGATGCCGGCTTATATCGACCGCTTCATCCAAACCTGGACCATCAAACCGGTTGTTCCGGGGGTCGGGATCATGCCCGGACAAGGGATTGTGCGCGAATTCGGCAGTTCGGGTGGCTGGGATTATGGCAATGCCACCGGCTACGTTTCCTATTCGCCCAATAAATTTCTGAACTTCCAGTTTGGTCACGACAGGCATTTCATCGGTCATGGCTACCGCTCCCTCCTCCTTTCCGATGCCACCTATCCTGCACCCTATTTCAGACTGCAGCTTGATATGGGACCTATTCAATATACATACTGGCTGATGCAATACACCGATCCCGGTGCACAACCCATTTCCTACAATGTGGGCTTCCGGAAAAAATATGCTTCCTATGGTTACCTTAACTGGCAGATACATGATCGTATTCAGATCGGTGCCTTCCAGGCTTTGTTCTTGCCCGGTGATGATTCCATCGGAGGAAGCCGGCCTCCTTCCTGGCAGTATATGAATCCGTTTATTTTCATCCACCCCGTGCATTATGGCAACGGAAGTGAAGGGAATTATTTTGTTGGTTTAAACGGACAATGGGAATTCATCAGGAACTATTTCCTCTATGGCCAATTGATGTTCGATGAGC
>CAYLTH010000179.1:0-5192 GCA_964386485.1 uncultured Bacteroidales bacterium
CCTTTTCCCTTTTCCCTTTCCCCTTTCCCCTTTTTCCTTTTTCCTTTTACCTTTTTTCTCGTCACGCGTCACGCGTCACACGTCACTTTTTTCCACTATCTTTCGGCAAAATTTCAAAAAATGCATCCAATAACCCATAATCTGGCAAGCCTGGTCGGGAATACACCCTTACTTGCCATCAGTTTCCGTTATAAAGGAGAAGAACGCGTTTTGTACGCCAAAGCCGAAAACCTCAACATGACCGGCAGTATTAAAGACCGGATGGCGCTTCATATCATCGGAAAAGCCTATGAACAAGGACTTCTTAAACCCGGGATGCCGATTTTTGAAGCCACCAGCGGAAATACCGGGATCTCGATTTCGGCCATCGGACGCGCACTCGGACATAAAGTAAGCATCTATATGCCCGACTGGATGAGTACCGAGCGGAAAAACCTGATTAAAAGCCTGGGAGCCGATATCCGCCTTGTAAGTAAAGAAGAAGGGGGGTTTTTGAAAAGCATCGATCTCGCTATCGCAGCCGCCGATGCTACTGGCGGCTTCCTGACCAGCCAGTTCTCCAATGACGACAATTGCGAAGCACATTACCTCACCACCGGACCGGAAATCTGGTGGCAACTCCGATATCGTGAGCTCATTCCGGATGCCTTTATCGCAGGGGTTGGCACAGGCGGGACCATTATGGGAGTTGGTCAGTATCTGAAAGAACAACGACCCGATATCAAAATTCACCCGCTCGAACCCATGAACTCGCCAACACTCTCAACCGGATATAAGATCGGTAAACACCGTATACAAGGGATCTCCGACGATTTCATTCCCGCCATCGTGAAAATGGAGGAACTCGATGAGGTCATCGCGGTGGATGACGGAGAAGCCATTATCATGGCCCAGATGCTGGCCTCCCGACTCGGAATGGCAGTCGGAATTTCATCCGGAGCCAATTTTATCGGGGCTTTGAAAGTCCAGAATCTGATGGGTAAAGACAGTGTGGTAGTCACAGTTTTCGCCGACAGCAACAAAAAATACCTCAGTACCGATCTGTTGTGTCAGGAACCTGTTAAGGATTTTTTCATGACTCCTGATATTGAACTTATTGGTTTTAAAGCCTTTAAACGCGTTTGCCATACCTGCTGCGATCCACAGGATTGTGTGGAAGGCGGATCCGCCTGTGATTTCGTCCACCTTCCGCATTGCCCCAGACGAGGAGAGTAAATAATGTGCTGATGTGCTGATGTGGAGATGTGCTGATGTGCTGATTATTAAATACTAATTTTTAATTATCATTATCAATTATCAATTATCAATTATCAACTATCAACTAAAAACTTTTCTCGTCACTCGTCACTCGTCACTCGTCACTAATTCCCAACCCATGCCCAACACCGCTCTCCTCCGCAACTTTCGTTCCCGAAACATAAATGCCGAATATTTTGAAACATCTGAACAGGCTGTTCCCCGCATCTGCAGCCTGATTCTTCCCAATGCCCTGGTCGGACTCGGCGGTTCGGAGACCATTATTCAATGCGGACTGTTGGATGCTCTACGCAACCTGGATATCATGCTGCTCGATCGCTATAAACCCGGAACATCCGCCGAAGAGGTGAGCCGGATGCGCCGGGAAGGAATGATGTCGGATGTTTTTATCTGCAGCTCCAATGCCATAACGCGCGACGGAAAGCTGGTGAATAAAGACGGACTTGGCAACCGCCTGGCCTGCATCACCTATGGACCGGAGAAGGTATTTATTGTGGCCGGGATGAATAAAGTTGTTGATACGGTTGAAGATGCACTCGAACGTATCCGGACGATCGCTGCTCCGCTCAATGCGCAGCGTGTGGGTGCCGAAACCCATTGTTTCCACACCGGCGTCTGCAATGATGACCATTGTTTTCCGCCCGATCGCATCTGCAACCAGTTGCTGATTACAGAGGGCAGTCGAATCGAAAAACGGATTCATGTGTTTCTGGTTAATGAGGAATTGGGGTATTGAAATAGTGACGAGTGACGCGTGACGCGTGACGAGAAAAATCTTTGTAGAGGCGCACGGTCGTGCGACTCATGACGGTTGTGCAGTTAAATGTGACGCGTGACGCGTGACGAGATTACCCCCCGTTCCGGGGGGCAGGGGGGTAAACGGGTAACCTGAACACTATTCCCCTATCTTTGTTGTATTACTGATGAACCGACTCCGACAATGGCTTTCCGCGATACTGCTATTGGTATTCGCTTTTACGCTGGTGATCAAACCGATACACCTGGCTGGCCATGCCCATCATCATCATGAACATCCAGAATGCCGGATTACAACTCCCGGTCTCAATTATCATGAAGATCATCATGATTGTCCAATATGTTCCTATGAATTTGCACAGGAGGATTTGCCATCTCTGGTTTCGGAAAGTGTTTCAATTCAATGCATTGATCTGGTTTTGCAGGAAGTTTTACCTGCGATTCCTCACCTGCAATCCCGTGACCTTCTTTTCCTGCGCGGCCCTCCCGATCTTCTCTGATTTAAGCGATTTATAAATGGTATTTTGACCTGAGAATCTTCTGGTTCAAACAGATTATTTATTTTTTTAACACTATCAGATGAAGAAAATATTTTTTCTGCTGACAGGAATCATGGTTTTGATTTCAGTTGGCATTCTGGCTGGTAATCCGGTTAATATATTGGTTACCAGTCTGTCGGGTAAAATAACCGACAAAAATACCGGAGAAGCTCTGCCGGGGGTGAGCATCTATTTTCCGGATTTAAAAACAGGTACCATCACCAAGCCGGATGGAACCTATTTCATTGAAAACCTACCCGCCACGAATCTCCTTATTCATGTTTCCTACATAGGGTACAAACAGATTACCGTGAATCTGGATTTAAGCCTGATTACGCATCAGGATTTTCAGATGGAAGTAAGCATTACCGAACTCAATGAATTGGTAATTACCGGATTATCCCGGGCAGCCGAGCGCAACCGCACGCCAACTCCCATTGCCATTATTCCCCCGACATTGCTCCTGCAGAATACATCCGGAAATATCATCGATGCAATTGCCAGAATGCCCGGCATTTCACAACTCACAACGGGTTCGGGTATTTCAAAACCCGTGATCCGCGGACTGGGCTATAACCGCGTGGTCACGGTAAACGACGGAATCCGCCAGGAAGGACAGCAATGGGGTGATGAACATGGCATCGAAATCGACGAGTTTTCGGTTGGGAAAGTGGAAATTCTCAAAGGTCCTGCCAGCCTGGCCTATGGATCGGATGCCATGGCCGGGGTTATCAATTTCCTGACAAATCCGGGTTTGCCGGAAGGAACCATCAACGGGAATGTGCTGCTTAATTATCAAACCAACAACGGACTTGTTGCCGGGTCAGTCAATCTGGAAGGTAACAAAAACGGATGGATCTGGGACGGACGGTATAGTCAGAAACAGGCCCATGCTTTTTCAAATGCATATGATGGCTATGTTTTAAACTCCGGCTTTAAAGAGCAATCTGCGGGTTTATTGTTTGGAATCAACCGTTCATGGGGATATTCACACCTTCACCTTGATTATTATTCCATGAAGCCGGGGATTGTGGAAGGGGAACGCGACAGCGCCACGGGTAAGTTTATCTATCCGCTTGCCCTGAACGATTCGACTGTTACAGATATAATTGCTTCCGATGCCGACCTGAAATCATACACGCAGGGGATTCCTTACCAGAAAATACATCATTATAAAGTTGTACTCAACAACAGCATTCTGATCCGCAACGGCAATCTGAAAGTCATTGCAGGCTGGCAACAGAACCAGCGTCAGGAATTTGGTGATGTCCTGAACCCGGATCAATACGGACTTTATTTTTTGCTGAATTCGCTCCACTATGATATCCGGTATCTGATGCCGGAAAAACGAAATATGCAGATGTCGTTTGGCATAAACGGAATGTCGCAGCAATCGCAGAATAAAGGACTGGAATTTCTGGTTCCCGAATACAATCTGTTTGATTTCGGATTGTTTTTTCTGGCCCGGAAGAATTATAAAACCATTGATCTGAGCGGAGGCCTGCGGTATGATATCAGGACTCAGCAAGGGGAGGCCTTGTTTCTCGATGCAGAGGGTGCTGTGATTGAGAACCCGGGGATTGGATCTGTTCAGAAGTTTAAAGCATTTGACGCGGATTTCAAAGGGATCTCGGGCAGTCTTGGCGGAGCATGGCAGATTTCAGAGATACTGTTTGCGAAAGTGAATATTTCTCGCGGATTCCGGGCGCCCAATATTGCTGAAGCCGGAGCCAACGGAGTCCACGAAGGAACGATCCGCTATGAGATCGGCGATGCGGAGCTGAAAGCAGAAAATAGTCTGCAAACGGATGTGGCATTCGGTGTGAATTCGGAGCATGTATCGGCCGAGCTCGATATCTTTCAAAATGCCATTTCCGGATTTATCTTTCCAAGAAAACTCGAAAGCCGGAATGGGGGTGATTCCTTAACCGATGGAGTCAGTACCTTTAAATTTGTATCAGGAGATGCTGTGCTGACCGGCGGGGAGGTTTCGCTTGATTTTCACCCGCATCCTCTCGACTGGCTGCATGTTGAGAACAGCTTCTCTTATGTGCTGGCACAACAAAAAAATCAGCCGGATTCCACCCAATTGCTTCCCCTGACTCCGGCAGCCCGCCTGACGAATGAGCTCAAAGCCACCCGTAAAAAATGGGGAAATTCGCTCGCAAATACTTACGTAAAAATCGAGGTGGACACCTATTTCAAACAGGATAAGATTTATTCGGCCTATGGAACAGAAACTGCGACCCCTGCCTATACACTCATCAATGCCGGTTTTGGGGGCGATCTGCTTCGAAAAGGGAAACCGGTTTTTTCTATGTACTTCAGTATAAATAACCTGACGGACAAAACATATCAGAATCATCTGAGCAGGCTGAAATACGGTGCCGTGAACAATGTTAGCGGTCGGACCGGTGTTTACAACATGGGGAGGAATTTCAGTGTGAAACTGCTGATTCCGGTTACTTTTTCAAAAAAAGCCTGATCTCAGGGATTGTAGGAGGCATTGACATCTCCGGAACACAGTCCTTTGATGTTTTTCGTAAGCTTTATTCCCTGATAGGTGATTGTGGCCGGTTCAAAGACCCAGTCGCCTGCCGGGAATTGGGTTACAATTCCGGTAAACCGTTTGGCAACCAG
>CAYLTH010000180.1:0-5183 GCA_964386485.1 uncultured Bacteroidales bacterium
TCCTTAAATAGGGCCCGGCAAAAACAAGCGCCCAGATAAAGCAAAACATAAGAATGAATCCTTTTCTCGTCTTCAACATAACAGGTGTTACTAGAATTGTATTTTGTATATAAAATTAGGAAAAAAACCGAGCTGATAGGTGGTTTTTATGAATTGCGTTTTATCATCGTATTCCTGGGAAAACACATTGTCATTATTTCTTTACTATTTTTCTGAATTCAATTGAACTTCCGTATTCAAGTTTTAAGAAGTAAACTCCCGGAGAAAGCTGACCTGCATATAAGGTGGTTTTTTTTGTAAAATCGCCTTTATGAACAGACTGACCAACGGAATTAAAAAGTTCATACCGGATCTGATCGCTGTTTACAGATAATTCAACGGTAAATTCATCCGTAACAGGATTCGGAAAAATATTAAACAATTGATTATCAGATGTTTCGCCAATTCCTGTCGGGATAGCATTTCTTACCGGACGTACATAATTGAATATTCTGACGGCATCACCCTGAGGAGCATTCGAATTGTAATATCCATTACCATTATAAGTATATCCGCTAAAGTTGTTGGGTTTGGGATCGCTTCGCTGACATCCGGCCCCATGGATATCCGTCCAGCCTAAACCCGAGAAATAGCCCGTTCCCCTTCCGAAGCAAAAATAGGAAGCACTGTTTCCGTTTGTCGGCGACTGCGACGAAAAGGTAGTATTGCTCCAGTACCATGGATAATCTGCGACCCCTCCTTCATTCGTAATCTGGGTGCAGTTGAAAAGTGGGTCTATAGCTGCAGAATTGGTTGTAGCCGGAGAACGGGTATAGTCAACAATACTTTGTAATTCTTTGGTATCGGGCAATCGCCAGTCTGAATATCCTGCATAGGTTAAATTTTCTGCATAACTCAATGCGTCCTTCCATAAAACACCTGCTCCATTATCGTTTTGCATCCACATCAGACCTGTAGCGTTATCGGTAATGGTCCCGTTTCCGTTGTTAACGAATTGATTTGCTCCATACGCCGGATTATTGCGAACATATAATACATAGTAATGCTTTGCTGTTCCACATTCCGGAACGATATGCGTAGTTGGATATCCTTTAATCCGGCCATCTATAAAATTGAACCCAAATACAGCTTCCACCATGCCAAACGTAGTGCTGACATATAAAGTAGAGGATACAATCTGGCCATCAATAATCCGTTCCGTTCCCAGGCTGCCGTGTGATAAGGAGTTCACGTCGCCATAACCAACAGCGAAATACGTTTCATCAATAAATTTCACACAGGTCGACTGTCCCGGGCCTGGTTCATTTCCATAAAACATAGCCAGGGAATAGAGTTCTTTAATGGTGGGTAAACGCCAGTCATTATAGCCGCCCGTGCTGCATGTGGAAGCGCCGGCCAGGGCTTCGGCATAGGTCAGCTTATCATAGAAATTAATGATTCCGTCACCGGTTCTGTCTTCGGTTTGCTGCCACATCAATCCCGTTAAATTGTCGGTTACTGTCCCGTTGCCGTTGTTAGTATAAGACCGCATGTTCCCGGGATGGTTTGAATTCTGACCATAGAAAGCCTGACCTGAAACGGGCATTGTTATGGAAGCCATCGAGTCGTAAGATATGGTCTGACCTGTTCCAACAACGGTATATGTGTTGGTTTGACTAAATCCAATAAAGTTGGTCATGACAACAATACAAAGGCTCGCAATACCTTTTATCATCATTGATTTGTTGAGAAAATAGCTCATTTAATAATATTTTATTTTGTTATAGAGGCAAAAGTATCGGGAGTTGCGTTTGACAGGAAATGAAATCAATAAAAAGCATGATTTGATCACTCTAAACAGGTTTTTATTCACCCAAAATTTATCGGGTTTTAAATTCCCTGATAAAAAGTGTAAAACAGCTTAAAAATCTATTTGCTTTTCATTTTTGAGGATGTTTTGTATTTTTGAAAGCAAAACCACACAATTATGAATATTTTACAAATTCAGGATGTTGCAACAAAAGCAAGCACTTACACCGAAAGAATTATTAATGCAGTAGTTGATTATGCGCCTAAATTATTGGGAGCTATTCTGGTTTATGTTGTCGGATACTGGGCTATCAGCTTGTTAACCAGAGGATTAAAAAAAGTAATGCGTACACGGCATTTGGATCCTACATTGCAGGCTTTCCTCTTATCATTAATAAGAGCTGTGCTGCTCATTATGCTCATCATTAGTGTAATAAGCATGTTGGGAGTCAATACCACTTCTTTTGCTGCACTGATAGCAGGTATGGGCTTAGCAATCGGTGTTGCGATGAACGGTTCGCTCGGCAACCTTGCCGGAGGAGTCATGTTGATGTTTTTCAGACCTTTTAAAAAGGGAGATCTTATTGAAGCTCAGGGTGCAATTGGCGATGTTCAGGAAATTGGTATGCTGAATACAGTTCTGTTAACTCCTGATAAAAAGACGATCTATATACCTAACGGACCATTGAGTACAGGCATCATCACGAATTATACGACACATGGTTTTATCAGGGTAGATCTGCAAATGGCTATTGCGCCCTATGTCAGTATCGATAAGGCCAGAAGTGTTGCCATTGAAGCGATGTTATCTCTGGAGCAGGTTCTTAGAGATCCTTCACCGGAAGTTAGTGTTCTTCATATTGGTAATGGAATGACTACACTTGCCATTCGTCCGTATTGCGCTCAAGACGATTATTGGGTGGTCTACTTTGGAGTTCAGGAATCCGTTAAAAATGCCTGGGATGCAGCCGGCATTGAAGCACCAGTGCCCCATATGGTAATCACCAATTCAACAAAACAGAATTAAATCATCGCCCGGATTTGATGATTTCTCCCGATAAAACACCTTCATTGGTAATCACTTTAAGGTAATAAATCCCGTCAACCTGTAACGAAATATCAATCTCCTTTTCCTGGATACCAGGCGTTGAAAAGTAAATAAGCTCGCCCAATAAGTTGTATATTTCTATTTTCTCCATTGTGGCATTGCAGCTTAACTTCAGCTTACCAGCGGAAGGGTTGGGCGTAATAAACAGGAAAGTATTTGTTGAGATTTCGGGCAAATTGGTAATTACTACATTATGGCATCCTGATGTATCGGAGCAGTTGTTTTTGCTTACAATGACAGCATAAATACCATTAACAGCCGGAGTAAAACTTTGGTTGATTGCACCTGAAACCGGGATACCTGTAATGCAATTGATCCACTGGTATGTTGCCGCCCCAGCCAGCGCTGTTAAAGTTATTCCGGTCTGGGTAACATTGGTATCGATTGCCACAACATTAACAGGCAATGTTTGAGGCATGGTGGTGCCGGAAGGGGTTTGTGCTACAACAGATATTATACCGCTGGCTGTGCCTGCCATAGCATTGATGGTATTCGTATTTGAAAAGCCTGACCATCCAGACGGCATTGTCCATGTATACGAAGTTGCACCAGGTGTAACCGGAACAGAATAGATTGCAGAAGTTCCCGGACATAACAGTGCCGGCCCGCTAATTGGTCCCGGAATTACAGGGGTATTTCCACAGGTATCAATACAAAAAGGCGCATCAGTCATGGCTACGTAACTGTTTGTGCCATCGTTAATTGTGAATTTCAGATAACAATTTCCGGAATTCGCATCCGGGATAATCCACTGGTATTTTCCTGAATTCGGCATGGCTGTAACAACATTGGTAAACGGTCCAAGGACTCCTGTAGATGAAAAATCAATATCTACAGTTGCTGTTGCCGGAAAGGGAACACTGCTGGTCCATTGAATAAACTGAGCAGAACCATGATAGTAGAATTCACCACCGTTGGGGTAGACGGGTTCCAGCGATAGTTCAAATACAGGCGAAGTCTGCAGATAAACTCTGAGCATATTGGCTCCGTTGAATTTTGCCCAGTATAGAATGTCAGGATAACCATTGTGATCGAGATCGGCTAATTTTAAATCATAACAGGTGGTTTCTGATACTGGAAGTGTGGCTGCCTGAACCCAGTTGCCGGCACCATCACCTTTAAAAATGGTAATCAGGTTGGTTTTATAGGTTACAAGATCAACATGCCCGTCTTTATCAAGATCACCTAGAGCCAATCTTTGGATACTCTGATTTGAAGCAGGCAGACCGGTCGAAGAATTGATCCAGGAATTAGTCAGATTATTATAAATGTAAACACGGGGATATCCGCCTGCTGTGATTGCAATATCAGCAGCACCATCATGGTTAACATCGGCAACATCCATTTTAAAATCAAAATTGCCCCAGGCTCCGCCGGAAAACGGAGATCCTGCGGCCATAGGAATAAAGACGCCATTTCCTGTGTTTTGCCAGATTTGATCCGCTTGATTATTAAACCGGGTATTGTTTACAATAAAGTCGGTGTTGCCATCGCGGTTAAAATCCCCGAAACGAAACTGCATATTCGAATTGTCAGTAGAGTTCAGCGCTCCGCCTAAAGTTGTCCAGGAACCATTCCCATTGTTTTTATAGACCCATACACCATCACAGCAGCCAAACGAATTTGCTCCGATATCGAGCAGACCGTCATTGTCCACATCTGCCAGGTCACATCCGAACATGCCCCAGCTCTGTCCCTGAAGGCCAAGACCATCGTCCCAGGGAGTCCAGTTCAGACCTGTTCCGTCGCCTAAAACAACTTCAAGTATTTGATCTCCAAAATCGCCGGAGCTGTAATTGTGATGAATGCCGTATGCCACATCCAGCATTCCGTCATTGTTTACATCACCCAGTGCAACCCCTCCATATCCGAAACCACCAGACATTGTCTTTGTCCAGACAGTTCCATTTCCATTGTTTTTAAATACCATGATTCCGTCTTCATTTACTCCCAGCCCTCCATAATGATCTCCGACTGAAACAATATCAATATCTCCGTCATTGTCAATATCCCCCAGATTGAAGAGTGAATTCCCGCTTTCATATACATCAGTAAGACCATTGGTTACCTGTGTGTAAACAAATTGTGCTTTTAAACTACAAAGAGCCAGAAGTAAAAAACCTGTCAGAAAAATAGATTTTTTCATGATTCATCGATTTAATGGTCATCAAATTTAAACCGTAATGACATAGAAATCAAGTTTTTTATTTTTGTTTTCTTTGGTTTTATCAGAAATTTACAATGGTTGAGTCAAAAGCCATTTCAATAATGGGATGAATTCAATATC
>CAYLTH010000181.1:0-5106 GCA_964386485.1 uncultured Bacteroidales bacterium
GATCTGAATGCACGTATTGAATATGTAAATCCGGCTTTTGAAAGCATCACCGGATACAGCAGTGCGGATGTAATCGGGAAGAAGACGAGTATCCTTAAAAGCGGGGAAACACCGCGTGAAATTTATCTCGACATGTGGGCGACGGTTCGTGCTGACAGGGAATGGAGGGGTGAATGGCTGAACCGGAAAAAGGACGGCGACCTCTATTGGGAAAGTGTTTCCATCACCCCCATTCATGATGACAGGGGTCAGATTTCAAATTATCTGGCTGTAAAACAGGATATTACAGAGCGAAAATGTGCCGATGAAAAGATTCTGGAGTTAAATCTGACCTTGGAAAACAAGGTGAAAGAGCGGACCACCCAGCTGGCAGACATGAACAACAGTCTGGTTAAAGAAATTGAAGAGCGGCTCAGGATCGAGAATGCACTCCTTATCAGTGAGAAAAGCTACCGGAATGTGGTTGAAAATGTGACGGAAGTAATCTTCCGGACGGATCAGGACGGAAACTGGGTGTTTTTGAACAAAGCCTGGGAAAATATTACAGGTTTCACGATCGAAGAATCGATTGGGAAATTATTCCTCGATTATGTGCATCCCGACGATATTTTATTAAATACAGAAAAATTTGGTCCGCTGATCCGCAAGGAAAAGGAGTTCTGCAGGCACAGGGTTCGCTATATTACAAAAGACGGAGGTTTCCGGTGGGTAGAAGTGTTTGCCCGCAGGGGGGAGAATGAGCTTGGTGAGATTACCGGAACCTATGGCACCTTACAGGATGTGACGGAACATAAGCGATCGGAAGATTTTGAAAATGAACTGTTACAACTATCCATTAAACTAACCGGACTGCCGGTGAGTGAAATCCAGGGTGCGATCAATACTGCACTCAGTAAAATCGGATATTTCCTGGATGCCGACCGGATCTATATTTTTGAATTAAATTCGGAATTGCGTACGATTAATAATACCTATGAATGGTGTTATGATGGCATTTCGCCTGAAATCGAAAACCTGCAGGACATCCCGTATGATGCCACTCCGATGTGGATTGCAGCCATGGAACGGCAGGAAAATATTGTGATTTCATCGGTCAGTGATTTGCCGGACTCCTGGAGTGCCGAGCGTGCTGCGCTCGAACCGCAGGGGATAAAATCCTTGCTCAGTATTCCGATTTTGTCGGAGAATAAACTGATTGGTTTTATCGGACTGGATTCGGTACGGGTTCATCGTAGTTTTAATGTTTCCGAAATAAATGACCTGACTGTCTGGGGCAATATGATAGCCAGTCTCATCAATTATATGAGGACCGAAGAGCGGATCGAGCAGACCCGTCGTAATTACGAAACATTTTTCAATACGATCGACGATTTTCTGTTTGTACTGGATGAGCAGGGGAACATTCTTCATACCAATGATACCGTGAGGAATCGACTCCATTATGTTGTTGAGGAATTATTGGGAAATTCAGTATTAATGGTTCATCCGGCCGAACGGCGCGAAGAGGCCGGAAGAATAGTAGGAGAAATGCTGGCCGGGACAACCGAATTTTGTCCTGTACCCCTGGTAACAAGGACCGGAGATCATGTTCCTGTTGAAACCCGCGTCAAACATGGTTACTGGGATGGCCAGCCGGCAATTTTCGGAGTCAGTAAAGATGTTTCCAAGATTAAACTTTCGGAAGAGAAGTTCTCCAAGGCTTTCCATGCGAATACCTCTATTATGATGATTTGTCAGATTCCCGATATGCGGTTTCTCGACATCAATGATGCGTTTACCAATGTATTTGGATACAGTCGTGAGGAAGCACTGGAAAAAAACCCGATTGAATTAAACCTGGTTGTTGAAATGGATGAATGGATATCTAAAATCGACAAGGTTAAACTGGATAATCATGTGCGGGAGGTTGAAATAAAAACCCGGACGAAATCGGGTGAGATTCGCATCGGGTTGCTTTCAGCCGAAACAATTAGTATTGGGAATGTATTAAATGTATTAGCCGTTATTGTAGATATTACCGAACGCAAAAAGGCAGAAGAGGAAATTCTTCGTGCCCGGAATGAGGCTGAAAAAGCCAATCTGGCCAAGAGTGAGTTTCTGTCCCGTATGAGTCATGAGTTGCGTACTCCGATGAATTCGATACTCGGATTTGCCCAGTTGATGGAAATGGGTGAGCTTAACCAGACCCAGCGCAAAGGCGTGAACCATATTATGAACAGCGGTAAGCATTTGCTGAACCTGATTAATGAAGTACTCGATATTGCCAGGATTGAAGCCGGCCGCCTTTGTTTATCCATTGAGCCGGTATTGGTGAATACGATCATCAGCGAGATGCTGGATGTGATATCTCCGCAAGCAGATAAACTCGGTCAAAAGCTGTCGTTTGATAAGAGTTGTTCGGAGGGATGGTTCCTCAAAGCCGACCGGCAACGCTTGAAACAGGTATTGCTTAACCTGATCAACAATGCAATCAAGTATAACCGTGAGGGAGGGAAGGTCAGGATATCCACCCTTTTGGTTCCCGACAAACCAGGTGGTGAGGATTGGTGCCGGATTCTGGTGAAAGATACCGGAGTTGGGATTCAGGAAAAGGATATAGAAAAGCTGTTTACACCCTTTGAGCGTATCGGCGCTGAAAAAACCAATACAGAAGGCACCGGATTGGGATTGCCGATTGTTAAAAAACTGATGGATGCCATGGGTGGTATGGTTGGTGTTGAAAGTGTTGTGGGGGAAGGAACTGTTTTCTGGATCGATCTGCCCATTTTTGCCGGATATAAGACAAAAACACATTTGGAAAGACACCCCGAACAAAAACAGGACGATGAATTTCAGTATTCAGGAACCATTTTGTATGTCGAGGATAATATTCCCAATGTAGAACTGGTCGAAGATATCATTTCTGCGCACCGTCCGGGCATTCGTCTGATCAATACAACGTATGGAGAAATGGCCGTGAACTTTGCGAAGGAGTATAAACCGGACCTGGTTTTACTTGATCTTGATTTGCCGGATCTGAATGGCTCTGAAGTGTTGAAAAATCTTCAGTCGGATGAATCTGTTTCTGTTATTCCGGTTATCATTATTAGTGCCAATGCAATGCCATATCAGATAAAAAATCTCCTGGATGATGGTGCTTCGGAATATCTTACCAAGCCGCTCGAAATCCTGAATTTTTTAAGGGTTCTGGATGGTTATCTCACTGCAAATCAAAACAATTAAATCACAACAATATGACAAATTTCCCATTCAAAACAGCCAAAATCCTGATTGTAGATGATGAACAGGCGAATATCGATGTTTTATCCGGTCTGCTTGATATTCAGGGATATACAAATTATTATACTGCCACAGATCCTGCAGAGGTCATGAGAATGGTCAAAGAACTGAATCCGGATCTGATCCTGCTCGATCTGATGATGGAACCCATCGATGGTTTTGAAGTCATGAAACAGTTGAAAATCCGCTATTCCCGTTTTGCTTATCTGCCCATATTGGTCTTAACAGCTGATATTACGTCCAAATCGAAGCAGCAGGCTCTTGCCGGAGGAGCCCATGATTTTCTGACCAAGCCTTTTGATCTGGTGGAAGTAGGACTTCGCATCAAAAACCTGCTGGAGTATCGTTTTTTGATACTCGAACAGGAGATGATGAATCAAAAACTCGAAGCACGGGTCATGGAACGAACCCTCGAACTGCAGCGAATGAACAAGGATCTTTTACTTGCCAAGGAGAAAGCCGAAGCAAGTGAACGCCTGAAAACCTCGTTTCTGCAGAACCTCTCGCATGAGATTCGTACACCCATGAATGGGATCATGGGATTTATCCAGTTAATGAAAATGGATGATATCACGGCTGAGGATAAAATCTTTTATCTGCATATTATCGAGAAATCAAGCAAGCGATTGCTCAATCTGATGCTCGATCTGGTTGATATATCCCGCATTGAGACCGAACAGATTGACATCAGCAGGGAGCTGGTCATGATAAACGAAGTGCTCACGGAATTACACTTTGATTTTCAGGAAGAAGCGAATGATAAGGGTTTGGAGCTGAAACTCGGAAATATGCCAGCAGATTATCATGGAATTCTCACCACGGATCTGGGTAAATTTAAGCAGATTTTCGGGCATCTCATCCGGAATGCTATTAAGTTTACGCTAAAAGGGGATGTAGAATTTGGTTATGAAATTCAGGATAATGATATTCTGTTTTATGTGAATGATACCGGAATCGGTGTGAAATCGGAACAAAATGAACTGATTTATGAGCGTTTCCGGCAGGGTGATGAAGGGGTGAGCAGGGGGTATGAAGGAACAGGACTGGGATTATCTGTTGCAAAAGCATTTGTCGACAAGCTGGGAGGCAGAATAGGACACAGCCCCAATTCTCCACAGGGAACGATCTTTTGGTTCAGCCTCCCCAGGGAGTCAGATTCTGAATCTCAAAGTGATGGAAAAGAAACTTCATTGAATTCTTCGTTTACAGGAAAACTCAAAATCCTGGTTGTGGATGATGATCTGACCAGTCGGCAATATCTTACTTACCTCCTGAAAGAAAGCGATCATCTGGTTTTTACTGCCGGGGATGGAGTAGAGGCGGTGGAGACGATGAAGCTATATCCGGCTATGGATCTGATTCTGATGGATGCCCGTATGCCTGAAATGGATGGTTATGAGGCTACTGCGCGAATCCGGGAAATAAATAAAAATGTTGTAATCATTTTTCAGTCGGCTTACACCGAAAAGGTAAATCAGGAGCTGGCAATCCATGCTGGTTGCAATGCATTTCTAAACAAACCGGTCGACAGCAACGAGTTATTGTATTTAATGAAGAAACTGATTCCCTCCTGAATCAGGAATTTATAAGGGCTAAAGCCCCAATAAATGTTACTCATTCCTCATCAGTTGGCTAAAGCCGAACTGCAATTTATAAGGGCTAAAGCCCCTATAACTGTTTTCTTTTCCAGATCAGTTGGCTTCAGCATTCTGTTGAAAGAGTTTGTTTTATAAATTGCTTTGGTTTCATCCGATAAATTCAAAGAATCTCTCTTATAAATTGCAGTTTGGCTTTAGCCAACTGTTTCAAGAGTATGTTTTATAAATT
>CAYLTH010000182.1:0-3919 GCA_964386485.1 uncultured Bacteroidales bacterium
AAGAAAGACGTTCAAACCGATACCCCAAAAAATTACGATGCCTACAATGGATCTGCCGGGGCAACTCCTGCACCGGTCGACCCGAATGCCATGAATGTTGCACCTGTTACCGGAACAACAACGGCTGGTACACCACAACCTACCACAACAGTTACACCACAAACTACTACCGCAGCCGGAATGAATCCTCCTCACGGACAACCCAATCACCGCTGTGATATTCCAGTTGGAGCTCCGCTGAATTCGCCTCCCGGCAAAACAGCCAACACCGGCCATACAACACAAGCTCAACCAGTTCCAACAACTAAGCAGGTTGTAACTCCGGTTCAGTCCAACACTGCTCCGACCGCTCCCGGAATGAACCCGCCTCACGGACAACCCAATCACCGCTGTGATATCCCCGTTGGATCACCTTTGAATTCAGCTCCGGCAAAGAAGGCCGAAGCAGGCAAGACCACAAATACAGCCACTCCGGCTGTTGAGGTAAGCAAGCCGGCTGAAACACCTAAACAGGAATAACACCTCTTTTAAATTTCCTTGGCATTTCGCCATTTCCAAATTTTGTTGTAAGTTGGCTGTCTGAAAAACACCCGTTTTACAATGAAAAAATATGCTATTGGGGTCGATATCGGAGGCAGCCACATTACCAGCCTTGCCGTTGACCCGGAAACCCGTGAAATCCTGCACCATACTGAAGCACGCCGCAATGTCGACTGCCATGCGCCGTCCGAAGAAATACTGAACAATTGGGTTGAAGCCATCCATGAAACCATGGTGCTGGCCGGCGATCTTGAATTTACCGGCATCGGATTCGCCATGCCCGGTCCTTTTGACTATCCAGGCGGAATCGCCATGTTTAAAGGTGTAGAGAAATACGAATCCCTCTTTGGAATCAATATCCGTGAAGAAATGGAAGATCGTCTCTTCCTGAAAGCCGGAATTCCCGTGCGGTTTATGAATGATGCCAGCTGTTTTGCCATGGGGGAAGCCTGGATGGGAGAAGCGGCAAACTATAATCGGGTGGTGGCCATTACCCTTGGGACCGGCTATGGATCTTCCTTTGTCAATGAAGGAATTCCTGTTGAAACAGGCCCCGAAGTACCGCCCCAGGGCTGTTTGTATCATCTGCCTTTTGGCGAATCCAATGCCGACAGCCATTTTTCCACTCGCTGGTTTCTGAGTGAATACAAGCGTTTAAGTGGAAAAAACATAACCGGTGTAAAAGAACTCGTCGATATGGTTGATACTGAACCAGTTGTCCGGGAACTATTTACGCAATTCGGCAACAACCTGGCAACTTTCATGTCCGAATGGCTGAAGCTGTTCAAAACCGAGTGTCTCGTCATGGGTGGGAATATCGCAAAAAGTTATGATTTATTCGGACCGGAGTTCCACAAAATACTGACAGAGAATGGGTTGAAAAACCTCAAAGTTTACATCTCCGTTTTAAGCGAAACGGCTGCAATCTGCGGGAGTGCCCGCCTCACCGACGATGATTTTTATTCGAAATTAGATATCACTGCATTAAAATAATCCCCATGAAGAAAACTGATTACTCCAAACTGCTTCCTGTTCTCCTGGCGTTTATCGTCATGAGTTTTGTAGATCTTGTTGGTATTGGCGTCGACCGTGCCAGCAAGGATTTCGGACTGAGTGCTACACTTGCTCAGCTGATTCCCTCCGCTGCATTTCTCTGGTTCCTGCTGTTGTCGTTACCCACCGGGATTTTGCAGGCACGCATCGGCAAAAAAAACATGCTCAACATCGGGATGGCGATCACTGCCGTCGGGATGCTGGTTCCCTATATTGTGTATACCTTCCCCACAGTTCTGCTGGGATTCACATTCCTGGGGATCGGAAATACCATCGTTCAGGTTTCGGCAAACCCGCTGTTGGTAGATGTTGTACCGGGAAACAGGGTGTCGAGCTTCATGAGTTTCTCTCAGTTTATTAAAGCCATCGGATCGATGATTGCTGCACCGCTGGCCGCCTTTTTTGCCATGCAGTTTGGCGACTGGAAACTCCTGTTTCTGGTATTCGGCGTCGTTTCTATCCTGTCAGTTCTTTGGCTTGGAACTGTAAAAATCGAGGAACGCAAAATTTCGGATGGTGTTAAAGTAACCTTTGGCAGTGCCTTCAGCCTGCTGGGTACCGGGTTCATTTTCATGATGGTATTTGCGATCTTTCTGGTTGTAGGCGTGGATGTCGGATTCAACTCCAATTCCGGACAATTCCTGATTAAACGCTTTGCCATTGATCCCACGGTTGCCGAATCGGGCCGATCAGTTTATTTCTTTGGCCGTATGCTGGGGACTTTTGCCGGAGCCCTCCTGCTCACCCGCTTTTCACCACGCCGTTTTTACGTATGGACAGCGCTGCTTGGTATTCTGGTTATTATTGCCATGCTTACAGTTCAATCCCAAACCATGGCCTGGGCTTTGGTTTTCCTGACAGGACTGGCTGTTGCCAATATTTTCCCGCTGGTATTTTCGATCGCTGTCGAGAAATATCCGGATAACTCAAACGAAATTTCCGGATTGATGATGATGGCCATTTGTGGCGGTGCTGTCATTCCCCTGCTCATTGGCTGGGTGAGTGATATTTCAACCGTCGTAGCCGGTTTTTCAGTTTTACTGGCCTGTATGGTCCTGCTTTTCGGCATTTCGCTTTACAGTTTAAAGAAATAAGTCCATTTGATCTCAAAACAGGGTCCTTTCCCGGGCCAATATGATATTTATCCGGCTCTTCCCATGGAGGAAGGTCGGATTCAAGCCGGATTTGAAAGCCTTGCCCTTCGCATCTCCAACGTTAAATTCATTGGTATAGATGGGTATATCGGGGTTGATTTCGAACACTACCGCCGCAGCATCACGTCTGAATTAGCCGGAAAAGGCATAGCATCGGTATGGATAAACATGCAGGATTTCATGAAATCGGCGGCAGAAATTACCGCCATGACCCTGGAATACATGGGCGCCGATGATCCCTTGTTCGGATACCGAACGTCCCTGAAACTCCTTGATTTTTTTCAATTCCCCATTCCTGCAATTCAATGCCATCCGGAACCGGAGACATTGACCATTGTTTACGGGATCGGAGCATCGCTTGTAGTTGGTTTACAATCTGTTATTTACATCGACCTGCCTAAAAACAGTTTGCAACAAAGAGCAAAAAGCGGCATTGCAACAAACCTGGGTCTGCCATTGCAGGAGGATTACCGGGAAGTTTACAAGCGGTACTATTTTGTTGATTGGATCGTATTAAACCGGCATAAATCCGAAATCCTGCAAAAAATCGACCTTTTGGTGGATGATCAGGATGAAATCCCGGTCTGGCTGGAGGGAGATGATTTTCGTCAGGCCCTGTTTACAATGAGCCGGAATGTATTCCGCGTCAGACCCTGGTTTGAGCCCGGTGTATGGGGTGGAAACTGGATGATGAAAAACATCCCCGGTCTGGAACAGAATGTTAAAAACTACGCATGGTCCTTTGAGCTGATTGTGCCTGAAAACGGGCTTATGGTGAGCAGCGGCCATCTCTTTGCCGAATTCAGCTTCGATTTCCTGATGTTTGCCCATGCCGAAAACGTGCTGGGAGCCGATTTTGAACGCTTCGGTTTCGAATTTCCCATACGTTTCGACTTTCTCGACACCTTCGACGGCGGAAACCTCAGTATCCAGTGTCATCCCCGGGTCGACTACATGAAAGACCAGTTCGGGGAGGACTTTACCCAGGAAGAATGTTACTATATTCTTGACACCCAAAACAATGCAGATGTGTATCTTGGATTTCAGGAGAACATCGAAGCGGAGGAATTCAGAAATGCATTGCATACCAGTTTCAAAGAGAATAAAGTCCTTGATATTGAACAATTTGTCCAGAAACATCCGGCCGAAAAACATGATTTTTTTCTGATTCC
>CAYLTH010000182.1:4019-5088 GCA_964386485.1 uncultured Bacteroidales bacterium
GATTGGGAATGTTATCATCTGCCAACCCATCCTGAACATTTGTATGATGTGATCCGGTATCATTTTCATTCAAAAATTCATGTTGAAACCCTGGGAAAATGCCATGTGCTCAGTCTGGTGGAGGGTCAAAGCATCGTTTTCCGGAGCCAAAACGGTTATCAGCAACGATTTCACTATGCAGAAACCTTTGTTGTACCGGCAAATGCAAAGAGCTATTCCATTCAAAATGAATCCATTAAACCTTCCATGCTGATTATTGCTTTTATCAAATAGCAATTTTTATCTATTTTTGCTGTTTCCGGAAAGCATTTTGAAATTTCATGATGTAATAAGCTGATCTGTTGATAATTATCAAGTAAATTTTTGTTATGCTGTTTAGATAAAGCAATTTATTCGTATTTTTGCTGTTCATAAAAAGCATTATGGAAATTTTGTATCAAAAACAGGAATCTCGGCTTCGGAATCTGAATACGTCTTTCACGCGGTATATCAGTAAAACGATCGACCGACGTGATCGGATGATTGGTATCCGGGGAGCCAGAGGATGCGGAAAAACCATTTTCCTGCTGCAGGAACTTCAATCGAGTCTGAATGAAGGAATCAAAAGCCTTTATGTCAGTCTGGATTACATGTATTTTATTGAAAATAAATTAGTTGATCTTGCTGATCGATTTGTTCGTGAAGGCGGACAACGCTTATTTCTGGATGAAGTACACCGCTATCCGGATTGGGGCAGAGCCTTGAAGAACATTTACGATGATCACCCCGGATTGCAGGTTTGGTTTACCGGTTCCTCGATTCTTCATCTGCGGGATGCCTCTGCAGATCTGAGCCGGAGAGCCATCATGTATACCATGCAGGGACTGTCGTTCCGGGAATACATTTATCTTAGAAATGGTCCTGATATTCAAGCTTTTACATTTGAAGATATCTTGAATAATCATATCGATATTTGTAAAGATATTCTCGTTCAGGTGAGTCCCTACCGGTATTTCAGCGACTATCTGAGTACCGGGTATTTTCCCTTCTTCCTCGAAAATCCGAATACCTACCATGCCCGGCTCACGGA
>CAYLTH010000183.1:0-1560 GCA_964386485.1 uncultured Bacteroidales bacterium
GTTACTGGTTGTACTTTCATTAAATTAACAATAAGTTAACACACTATGTGTTGCAACGTATAAAGTTTTAACGTAATTTTGTCGAATAATTTACTTAAAACTTTAAACAATGAAAAAAATCACTTTATTTATCGCGGCCATGGTACTGGCCTTTGGCGTTAACGCTCAGAGTACCAAATGGAATTTCGACAATTCACACAGTTCAGTGGCTTTTGCAGTAAGTCATATGGTTGTATCGGATGTTGAAGGCAGTTTTAAAAAGTTCACCGGAAATGTTACCAGTGATAAAGCTGATTTCACCGATGCAAAAATTGACTTCACCATTGATGTGGCCAGTATCAATACTGACAATGTTGACCGTGACAACCATTTGAAGAGTGATGATTTCTTCAATGCAGAAAAATTTCCGACCATCACATTTGTGAGCAAATCGTTTACCAAATTGAAGGATAACAAATACAAACTGGTTGGCAATATGACCATGCGTGGTGTTACCCGCAGTGTTACCCTGGAAGTAACCTATGGTGGAACAATTACAGATCCTTACAAAAACACACGTGCCGGATTCAAAATTACAGGCAAAATCAACCGCAAGGATTTTGGTGTAAACTGGAGTAAAGCCATGGAAACCGGTGGTTTAGTGGTTGGTGATGATGTTGAATTTACCTGTCGTGTTGAGCTTGTAAAAGCAAAATAATCAGCCTTAGGCAAAAATTATCAGAATGAAAATAGAAGATGAAATCCATGGTCGGTTTCGCAATGAATACCACAAGGGTGCTATAAACCTGACCTACACGACGAATCAGCTGAATTACCACTTTTATAATGTAATTAAGGAGCATAACCTGACTCCGCAGCAATACAATATTCTGAGGGTACTTCGGGGGTATAGCACCCAGCCATCTTCTATCGGATTTTTAAGAGACCGGATGCTCGATAAGCATTCGGATGTAAGCCGGATTGTTGAAAAGTTATTTGAACGTCAATTGGTTACCCGCTGTGAAAATTCCATCGACCGCAGACAGAAAGATGTGAGTATAACCGAATCCGGTAAAGAATTGCTGAAAAAGATGGATGATTGTGAGCGAAAAGTTGATACCTTGCTGGTAAATCTGAATGAAGAGGAAGTCAAATTACTGAATGATTTGCTTGACAAAATCAGAGGATAGTGAAACGGAGTGATTTTATCAGATTAATGGGTATCGGAGGACTTGGACTGAGTATGATAAATCTGCAGGGAATGTCGAAATTAATGGATACCCTTCCGGCAACAGGGAGCAGAATGCCTGTATTATTTATCGGACATGGTTCACCGATGATTGCCCTGGATGAAAATCACCTGACCATGAACTTCGCTTCAATTGGAAAAAAGCTTCCGCGACCCAAGGCAATACTATGTATTTCAGCACATTGGACAACTAACGGAACCTTTGTGAGTGTAACACCCACTCCAAAAATGATCTATGATATGTCGGGTTTTCCGGATGCACTTTACAAAGTGGACTATCCGGCTCCGGGCTATCCTTCCGGTGCAAAAGACGTTATCGACCTTGTGCGCCT
>CAYLTH010000183.1:1660-5086 GCA_964386485.1 uncultured Bacteroidales bacterium
ATCCGGCTCCGGGCTATCCTTCCGGTGCAAAAGACGTTATCGACCTTGTGCGCCTGGTGAATGTACAACCGGACAAAGAATGGGGATTTGATCATGGGAACTGGACGATCATGAAACACCTCTATCCCAAGGCTGATATCCCTGTCTTTCAGTTGAGTATAGATTATAATCAGCCCATGGCATATCATTTTGAACTCGCCTCACAGCTGAAATCATTGCGGGAAAAAGGTATTCTGATTATTGGCAGCGGAAATATCACACACAATCTGCGCAATCTTGATTTCTCCGACATTGATGCAAAACCTTTTGATTGGGCAATTGAGTTTGATCATAAGGTAAAAAAATGGATAGATGAGGGAGATTCCAAAAATCTCATTGCCTATAAAGAGAGCGGAGCCTCCGCAAAACTGGCTGTTCCGGAACCAAGTCACTATTTCCCTTTGATTTATTCGCTGGCTCTCAGGGACAACCGGGATTCAATCCGGTATTTTAATGATATTTTTCAATACGGAAGTTTAAGTATGCGGTCGGTTATCATAGGGGAATAAAATAATTGCTATATTGCATAGCTATTAAACCCTATTCAGACGTGACCGGTATTTACGAAAAACTCCAGGAAATTACCAGCCGGCGTATACCGGCAGCTTTATGTGTAATTATTGATACACAAGGTTCTACGCCACGTAAGGCCGGAGCCAAAATGATCGTTTTTGAGGATGGTAAGATTTTTTCGACCATCGGCGGAGGGGCACTCGAACTGCGTGTGATCTCCGAAGCAAAAAATATCATTAAAAGCGGGAAACCAGGATATTTTCAGTACAATCTTGGGAAAGACCTTCAAATGTCATGCAATGGCAATCTCAGTGTTTACATTGAACCTGTTTTCAGTCGCTTACCCTTATATTTATTTGGTGCAGGACATGTGAATCAGGCTGTTGCCCGCTATGCTTCCGATTTTGGGTTCGAACCTGTATTCATTGATTCCAGGGAAGGTATTGATTCACAAGGATTTAAATTGATTTCTGCTCCCTATACCGAGGCGATTGAAAATTTGGAATTTAATGCATCTGTTTTCTGCATGATAGCCACACCCGATCATGCCAGTGATGAATTGGTGCTGACCCTCTGTGCCAAAAAACAGTTTGCCTTTCTGGGGCTGATCGGAAGCCGCTCAAAAGTAGCAGGATTGAGATCAAAGTTGCTGGAAAACAAGATATTAAGTCAGGAAGAACTGGATCGCGTTAACATGCCGGTTGGTATAAAATTTGCCGCCGAGACCGCCGAAGAAATTGCCATCAGTATACTGGCAAAACTAATTGATGTAAAAAATAACCTGGCTTAGCCATGGAAACACAAAGCAGTATTCGGTTTGTCCTCGACGGACAAATTCATGAGATTGGCGGCGGATCTCTTCCTGCATCCACCACCGTGCTTGATTATCTGCGTTTGCTTAGTAATCATAAAGGTGTTAAAGAAGGCTGCGGGGAAGGCGATTGTGGTGCTTGTACAATCGTTATTGCAGAATTAAATGAATATGGAAATCTGGTATACAAAGCCGTTAATTCCTGCCTGATGTTTCTTCCGATGCTGCACGGGAAACAATTGATTACGATCGAAAACCTGGCCATTCATGAAGCAGGAAATATCATCCTTCATCCGGTTCAGCAGGCCCTGGTTGACCATTATGGCAGTCAGTGTGGATATTGCACACCGGGTATGGTGATGAGTATGTTTGCACTCTATAAGAATTTTCAGAATCCGAATCCGGCTGAAATTCAGGATAATCTGAGTGGTAATTTGTGCCGGTGTACAGGGTATGTATCTATAAATGAAGCCGTTATCGAAGCCTGTAAATTGGGACCGCTTGATCATTTTACCGGCAATGAGGATGCTGTTGCAGAAATGCTCCGGGAAATACTTTCCGATAAGCGCTGTCTCCTTTTGCAAAATAATAGTCAGACTTACTTCAGTGCATTTTCGCTGGAGGATGCCCTGGAGGTCCGGGATCTTTATCCGGGGATCCGGATTGTAGCCGGAGCAACAGATCTTGCGGTGATTCAGAATAAAAAACAGTTGTTCTCCTCATTATTACTCGACATTTCACAATGCAATGACATGGATTTCGTGATGGAAGATCACGGAGCCTGGTACATTGGCGGGGCTTGTAAACTCGAATATCTCCGCGAGTTCATGCACGAACGCCTTTCTGCTTTGTCGGGCGTGCTGGAAGTCTTTGGCAGCAGGCAGGTGCGCAATTCGGCAACCATAGGAGGCAATATTTGCAATGCTTCCCCCATAGGCGATTTATTGCCTTTGCTGATGGTGCTCGATTGCAGCCTTACACTGATGTCGAAAAACGGGAAACGTCAGGTAAAAATCAGTGATTTTATCACCGGATACAGGCAGACGCTGCTTACTGAAAGAGAACTACTTGTGATGATTACTATTCCCCGCCCATCAGGAGATTCAATGCTGAAGTCCTACAAACTCAGCAGGCGGAGAGAGGTGGATATTTCAACAGTGAGTGCCGCATTTTATTTGGATGAACAAAATCCGGATACACTTCGGATTGCCTTTGGAGGCATGGCTGACAGGGTGAAGCGGGCCAGCCTCACAGAAACATTTTTGTCAGGAAAATCATGGACACGGGATGCAGTTGAAGCGGCCATGGATATTCTGGAATCCGAATTTCAACCCATCAGTGATGCCCGGGCTCAGGCCGACAGCCGCCGGATACTGGCAGGCAACCTTCTTTTACGTTTTTATCTTGAAAGCAGGGAGGGAATATGACTTTAAAACATGATTCAGCGATTGCCCATGTAACCGGACAGGCTGTTTTTATCAATGATATGGAACCTGCATCCGAAACCCTGTATGGTTATGTTTTATACAGTCCGTTTGCGCATGCAGAAATATTAAGTGCAGATATTTCAGCAGCGCTTGATTTTCCGGGTGTATATGCAGTTGTGGGAGCATCCGATATTCCCGGCAAAAACCAGATGGGGCCGGTTGTACATGATGAACCCTGTCTTGCATCCGGCTTTGTGCATTGCATTGGACAGGCTGTTTTTCTGATTGCAGCCAAAAGTAAAACCATTGCCACAGAGGCAGCATCCCTTATCCGTATTGAATACAGGGAATTGCCCACTGTGACTACACTGGAGGAAGCCATTTTCCGGGATCTCCGATTGTGTGAACCCCGTGTAATAAGCAGCGGGAATGTGATTACCGGGTTATCTTCTTCAAATTATCAGTTAAAGGGCGAAGTCAGAACCGGTGCACAGGAACATTGGTATCTTGAAACCCAGACTGCGCTGGCTTTACCGGGTGAAGGCAATGAAATGACCGTTTATGCATCAAGTCAGCATCCAAGTGAAACTCAGGCGATAGTCGCAGAGGTTCTGGGTATTGACCGCCATATGGTGA
>CAYLTH010000184.1:0-5080 GCA_964386485.1 uncultured Bacteroidales bacterium
TCCATTGTGCAACACAGGTCACATCATCTACTGGCATGGTTGACGGAACTGCCGGAATCCAGCCCTGAAATGTGTATCCTGCTTTGGTTGGATTGGCTGGTGCTGTTACAGGGGTTCCTTCGGCTTGGGTAATGGATGCAATCGTTGGAGTTCCTCCTGCAACATCAAAGGAGATGGTGCTTAATGGATTCCATTGAGCAATGCAAGTCAAATTATCTACAGGCATTGTTGTGGGAACAGCCGGTGACCATCCAGCAAAAACATAACCGATTCGGGTAGGGTTTGCCGGTGGTGTTACTGCTGAGCCTTCTGTCTGGGTGATAGGAGAAACCGTTGTGCCCCCGTTGCTGTTGAAGGTAATGGTTGACGTATTTTGAGTCCATTGGGCAACACAGGTTACGTCGTCCACTGGCATTGTTGCCGGAATTGCCGGAACCCAACCCTGAAATGTAAATCCGGTTTTTGTTGGATTTGGAGGTGTTGGAACTGGATCGCCTTCGTTCGCTGTGATCGGGGAAATCGCACTGCCACCGTTTGAATTGAAGGTAATGGTGCTGGTCGGGTTCGGAATTGCCTGCCATTGCGCAACACAGGTCACATCATCTACTGGCATGGTTGACGGAACATCAGGTACAAATCCCAAAAATGTGTACCCAGCTTTGGTTGGATCAGCAGGTCTGGTAACAGGGGTTCCTTCGGCCTGGGTTATCGGGGCAATTGCCGGTGTTCCGCCTGTGACATCAAAGGATATAGTGCTGGTCGAACCGGTAGCATTATTCGTAACAGGATAATTGGTTAAGGACAATGCTACGTTACTACTATTATCAACAATTTGTGCGTAGGCATTGTCATAACTTACCGTTACTGTCTGTCCGGAAGTAATCGCCGGACTTACAGTCAGGATGCAATTCGTTCCTGAGTAAGAAGCATTCGTTACTGTCCGGGTAACAGTGTTTACTTTAACGGTAAAATCCGCTGCCCATGGGTAACTGGAAGAGATATCTTCACTATATGCAAGTGTAATTTGTGTTCCCGCAGTATTTGTTGCGGCACTTTGAATTGCCGGAGGCGTATTATCCAGCATTACACAACTTGCAGTTATATTGAAACTGCCGGTGGCAGATATATATCCGGTAGCTGTAAAAAAGTCGCAAGGACTGGTTGTAACACCGGTTGCCTGCATCCAATCATTGTTATTGAACACCATAAAGAAGTAACCACCTGTACTCCCACAGTTTATTGCAAGGTTGGTCACATTTCCTGAAATATCAGCCCAGCCACAACCTATGTTATTGCCGTTTTGCCAATTGCCGTCTGTTGATCGGATAATTGTGACATGACCAGGTGTTTTTCCCGGATTTCGGGCTGCAAAACAGGCAAAATCATTAAATGTAAAATAAGCAGTGACTGCATGTGATTGTTTAGGGATTGCAATCATCACTGCGATTTGGAGCAGGAAACAGAACATAAGAATTGCCTTGTTTTTGCTGTTCTTTAGTGTTTGCTGAGTGTTTTTTAACATCAAATGTGATTTAACGGGGATTTTTTTCATAAAGCGCCTGGTATTAAGATGTTTGGAAGGATGGTTCTGCGATATTATAAAGGAGATATTTGTAGGTTCTATATGGCACAAAGATATACCCTCCTCATCTCTCAAGTCCCGGGAGCAGGTTAGCAAAAGGTTAGCAGGTGAACAGAATAATCGGGAAAGAATCGATCCTTGGAGTGGTTCTAATACCTCATCAGAAAGGATTGCAGATTGGTTTCACATTTAATGCCTATTTTTTTCCGGATACGGCTACGCGAAACCTTTAAACTCTCATGACTCTGAAACAGCACGGATGACATGTCCTTGTTGTTCATTCCCAGTCGAATCAGAATGCATTGCTTAAGTTCAGCCGGTGTGATGCATGGAAAGGCGAGGCTAATATTATGGGTAAATTCGGGATGTACGTTCTGGAAAGCGATTTCAAAATGTCTCCAGGTAGCTTCCTTCGCATTTTGCTCAATTTCGTCCTGGATTTTACGGATGAGAGCATTGGCTTCGCAGTTGCCCTCAACCATAGGCTCGAGTTGTTTTATTTTTTTTGCAATTCCAAGATTGAATTGGTTATTGCGGGTCAGCAGCATCGTTTTTTCGGTCAATTCAACATTCTTGGTGGCTAATTCGTTGAGGTGCATTTTTACGCATTGTATGGCAGAATTGGTGCGCGCAGCCAGCTCCACCTTATCCACGGGTTTCCTTAAATAATCATACGCACCGGCTGTTAAGGCAATATCAAGGTCATCCGCTGAAATCATCACCCCGCTTATAATGATCACAGGGATATGTGCTGTTCCGGGTTCTGCTTTTAATGCTTTCACCAATTCGATTCCTGACATCCCCGGCATTTCCCAGTCGGTGATGACCAGGTCAATTTTCATGCTTTTGGCCAGTTCAAAAGCTGCCTTTCCTGAAGTAGCCTGGTAGAGGATAAATTCAGGATGCAAGGCTTCATATGCCTTCGTCAGGGTTTGAATGTTCTCCGGAAGATCATCTACTATCAGTATCTTATATCGATTATTCATAGCCAATCCGGATTAAGTCTTTGTATTTCACCTCATTGCATTCTGTGAGTGCTTCCAAAAGCATGGATTTCCATTGTGAGAGACCCGGGGATCTTTCTTCAAGGGTCTTCAGGATTTCCTTTGCCTCTGTAAACTGGTAGACGGAGACATTCTCAAAGTTTTTACAGAATACTTCCAGGTAATCTTTGTCTTCCGGCGTAACCTTCAGGACAGGAGTCAGATTTTCAGTCAATTCCGGAAACTGCTGTTGTTCAGAGATTTGACTATTAACCTGAGATAGGGGTAGCGAAAACCAGAAAGTTGCACCGTTACCGGTACTTGAAATTACGCCGATTTCACCACCATGTGCCTCAACTGCCATTTTGCAAAAGGCAAGCCCGATGCCGGTAGAAGCCGAAAAACCCGATTTTCTGGGAATACCCTGTGTGAATTGATTAAAAACAAAAGGCAGGTAATCGGGGGCAATTCCGTCTCCTTCATCCTTAATTGAAATTTTTACCATATCAGCTGATGTCTGCTCCGGCATTATCCTGATTCGTCCCCCCTGAACGGAAAACTTGATCGCGTTTGTAAAAATGTTGATAACCACCCTTTTAATAATACCTGCATCTGCGTTAAGAATATAGTCGCTCCGGGATTCCAAGACCATTTGAATGCTTTTCTGTCTGGCCAGGAAATCGGTTTCCCGGAATGCCTGATGGATGATCTGAACCAGTGAGGTATCTTCATTAGACAGTTTCATTTTACAATTGGCATGCTTGCTGATATCGAGCAGGTTAGAAACGATATTAAGCATCTGCAGACCGGATTGCCTGACGCCTTCAGCTTGTTGATTCGTAAAATTTTCAGGGTCGAAATGGATGATAGAATTGAGCGGGTTTTTTAAGTCGTGAACCAGGAATGAGTTCATTGAATCCTTGTATTTCGAAAACTCAGTCAGTTGTTCGTTTTTTATGCGAATCTCCGCAGAAGCGGCAGAAATCTCTTCATTTTTCGACACGAGAAGACGGTTAGCGCTGGAAAGCTTCTTTCTGCTACTGACAACAATAAGAACAAGGCTCAACAGCAAGGCTGCAAAAACAATGGCCGATACCATGATCGTTCGCTGAAGTGAAATGATTTTAGCCTGAGTTTGATTGTCTTTAGAGAGAAGCGTGTTTTCACGCAGTGTTTGTTCGGTGTTAAACTTCACTTTCAAGGAATCTAAAGCGGTATTGAGTTCCTTGCTGTTTAATGTATCCTTAATCGATAAATAGGTTTCATAATACCCGACCGACTGTTTGAAATCATTTAAACCATTACTTGCCTTGATCAAACCCTCGTAAGCTACCAATAAGTCAGCCAGTGACCCGGATTTGGATAATGCAGGCAAAGCCTTCCTGAAGCTGGCAGATGCCTTTTGATAATCCTGCAAAGAATTATAGGCGAGACCCATGCCAACATCTTGTGCAGCGATTACAACCGGGTTGTTCATGCCCTCTGCAATTGCAAGTGATTGCCGGTGATAGTCCAGTGCTTTGGTGAATTCCCCCATGTTTTGATAGACATTCCCCATATTTCCATACACCGCCTGCAGAAGAGAGGCGTTTATCTTATCCCCCAATGCGATTACTTCCATGTAATTGTTTAAGGCTTCCTGAAATCTCTTCTGATCCTTATACATGATCCCGATGGCATTGATTGCCAGTCCGGCAGCCTGAAAATCGCCATTGCTCATCGCAGTCTGTTTCCCTTTTAAATACCATTTTTCAGCAGTGCTGTAATCGCCGGTTTTGGAATACACGATTCCGATTCCCATGTAAACTGTAGGCAGATGAACGGTAATTCCAGCCTCCCGGAAGACAGATTCCGCTTCCAGGAAAAAGGTAAGCGCTGTTTTTAATTCACCGCGGTGCAGGTGGATGGTTCCGATATTATTATTCAGCAATCCGGTCTTATTCATGATTTTCAATTGCCTGAAGAGATCCAAAGCCGTGTGAAATGACTGAATAGCAGAATCATAGACGCCTGTCTTTTCATATAGCACCCCCATGCGGTTATGTGCTGTTGCCAATTCAAAACTGTCTTTAAAAACTTCTGCAGTTTGCATGGCCTCATGAAAATAATACCGGGCAGAATCCTGATTTGATAATGCCAGATAGCAGGCTCCCAGGTTATTAAATGCTTTGCTTTTTGCCTTCGGGACGTTTTGACTGCCGGCTAGCTTCAGTGCCTGCTGTCCGTATGAAATACCTTTCACGGGATCGATCGGGTAAAAACGAAAGCTCAGTTCTGACAAAATGTCGATCTTTTCTTTTCCGACAGCCCGTTGAGACTTCGATATAAGTTGCTTTATTTCAGGCGTTTGAGATTTTGCATCCTGTAACGCCAGAAAACATTGAAGAAATACAAGAACGCAGAAATACCGGAGCGTGGGAGTCAATCCGGAGAAATCCGGAATGCGGCGAATGGCTGGGGGTCGAACCATGGTTTGAAAGTAAGGTCAGTAAAACACCTGATATCGACAATAAAA
>CAYLTH010000185.1:0-5056 GCA_964386485.1 uncultured Bacteroidales bacterium
TCGATCGACCGGATATCATCACCATATTGATATTCACGGACTTCCGAAAAAGCCATCCCCTTTCCTTTAAATACACTATGGTATTGTCCGGAGAAGATATGCTTCGACAATCCTCTGGATTTAATTTCGATCTTACGGACTTTCTTAAAAAGTTCGTTGGCTTCCATTGGCCTTTGGTTTTGATTTAGCGTTTAGACTTCGGAAACAATCTATGGAACTTCAACAGCATTCAGAATTTCGTTGATGATTTCCTCACTCGTGATATTTTCGGCCTCAGCTTCGTAGGTCAAACCGATCCTGTGACGCAATACATCATGACATACAGCCCTGACGTCCTCCGGAATCACATAACCTCTGCGTTTTATGAAAGCGTATGCTTTTGCTGCAAGTGCAAGATAAATACTGGCTCGGGGCGAGGCTCCATAGGATATTAAAGTTTTAAACTTCGCAAGTTTATATTGCTCAGGATAACGTGTTGCGAAAACAATATCTGTAATATAATTCTCGATTTTTTCGTCAACATACACTTCCCTGACCACATTGCGGGCTCTGGCGATATCCTCTGGCTTAATCACAACATGCGTTTCCGGGAAATTCTGCATAACGTTCTGACGGAGAATGAGTTTTTCTTCTTCCTTAGCAGGATAAGAGATGATCACTTTCAGCATAAAACGGTCGACCTGTGCTTCCGGAAGCGGATAGGTTCCTTCCTGTTCAATGGGGTTTTGTGTTGCCAGAACAAGGAACGGTTCCTCTAATTTATAAGTGGTGTCTCCAATCGTTACCTGGCGTTCCTGCATGGCTTCCAGCAAAGCACTCTGAACCTTTGCCGGTGAGCGGTTAATTTCATCTGCTAAAATGAAATTGGCAAAAATGGGGCCTTTCCGGACAATAAATTCTTCCTTTTTCTGACTGTAAATCAGGGTTCCGACCAAATCGGCAGGTAGCAGATCGGGTGTAAACTGGATCCGACTAAACTTTGCCTGAATTGCTGTTGCCAATGACTTGATAGCCAATGTTTTCGCTAAACCGGGAACTCCTTCAAGCAGAATGTGGCCATTCGATAATAAGCCAATTAACAAACGCTCGACCATGTGCTTCTGGCCAATAATTACCTTTTGCATTTCCATGGTAATCAAATCAACGAATGCGCTTTCCTGCTGAATTTTCTCGTTGAGCAATCTGATGTCTGTTTCTAACATATGCATAATTTTTGAGCAAAATTAACGCCTCTCTGATGCAACAGTTGTGCCATTTCCGTTAAAAATAGTTAATATGGCAGTTAAAAGTTGTTAAGGCTTTTCGCGAATTTCTTTAGCACAGCAAACCTTTTAACAAAATTTATGTCTTATTTAAAAAGATCTAACATGCGAAAAATTGTCATACTCCTTTTAGTATTTCTGTCCCTTAGTCAGGGTTTCAGCCAAATTGTCCCTTCAAGTTGCAATACTCCTTACCTTCTGAACAGCATCTATGAGCCGGATTTAAAAAACCTTGCACTGAGAAGGTTATTTGAGCTACAATCACCTGATACTGCGACTGTAAAGATACCAGAATTTTGGATCGATACCATCCGTGAAGGAATGTCGGCGATTGTTAACGCAGGTTCGCTGCCCCAGCGCGACAGCATTTTCAATCTGTATTGCGTGCATGATAATGCACCAAATAACATCTTTATTTACAAAGAAATCATGGTTTTTGTGGATACCAGTATTGCCTGGACTCAGGCCTGGCAAAACATGCAGACCTTAACCGGGAATATAGTGATAGACAATCTGATGACGCAATTTGGTTACCAGATTGTACAATTTAACAATTTCTCATTTGGCTCGATGGCATTGATACACACAGATTCATTATGGAATATCAATGCCGTAATCAACCAGCTTGAAGCAGTTCAGGGAGTAATATTTGCCGAATCGAATGCCATTATCGGAACTGCCGGGAGAATTGCCTATCAGAAAATTGGCACAACCCGCTTTTACAACTTTGTATTTGAGTGGAATGATTGTTTTGACGGGTGTGATAACAGCCGAACCTGGAGATACCGTGTTTTTGAAGATTGCTCTGTTGAGTTCCTCGGCATTGTCGACTGGGGAGTGTTTGGAATTGAACCCCTTCCTGCTCCGATAAATTGCAACGTTTTTACAGGATTCCCCGAACATCCGGATCCAAATTCAGGTTTTCGTGTTTATCCGGTTCCTGCAACGGAGTATTTACATATTCAAAACCCTGGATCAGCCATTGTCCGGATTCAGTTTTTTAATGTGAACGGGAGATTGATTTTGGAGAAAAACCAGTCTGAAATCGAAATTGTTAATATCTCCGAACTCAAAAATGGTTTCTACCAGGCATTATTTTTTACTGAAACGGGTGAATTGAAAACCCATAAATTACTGATCCAACGTTAATTATGTAAATAAAAATCATAACTTAATATCGTTTACAAAAAAATAATCAGTCAGGGTTCCTCTTTTTTTCATTTTTTGGGCAACCTGCGGGCTATCCATTGTCATACTATCAAAGAAAATACGCTGTATGAAGCCCGCAAAACTACCCGAGAAGAAGGAACATATCAGAATTCCCTTACCCTATTTCATTGCTCTTCTGACTATCATGATCGGATTGATCATATGGCATTTATATAGTGACAGAAATAATAATGAAACAGTATCAATTACAAGTCAAAAAGACACTGCTGCCCAACTAGGTGTGGATGTAATCAGAAATAAAGACTATAGCTTGATTCAACCACTAATACTAGTTGACAAGCAGGCAGAATCAGATGAATTAACTTCATTGAAACAGGAGCTGCAGATTATCATTGACAATAAAAAACAAACCAAAGAAATCAGCAGTGCAGGTCTGTATATGCGTAAACTGACAAAAGGAGACTGGATAAGCATCAATGGCAATCAACGTTATCTTACAGGCAGTCTGATGAAAGTTCCTGTTCTGATTTATTATTTGAAAGTGGCTGAAACTCAACCCGGATTACTTGATAAAAAATTGACATTCAGCAAGCCTGAATTCAAAATTCCGGTTCAAACTTTTCCCGGCAAAACAATCCGGTCAGGCCAGCAATATTCGATTAAGGAATTATTGAATTACATGATAAAATATTCCGATAACAATGCCACCTATGTTTTGAACAGGAATATGGAAACAGGGTTGCTTGCTAAGATCTTCAGCGATCTGGAAATCAGGAACCCAAAATTGGCCAGTCTGGAAAATGAATTAACAGCACCTGAATTTTCGCGTTTTTTGCGTGTCTTATATAATGGAAGCTACCTGAATCCTGAAATGTCTCAACTGGCGATGGAAATTCTGAGTGAAAGTGAATTTGAGATCGGCATCAAGCGTAACTTACCAAAAGATGTAGTCGTAGCGCATAAATTCGGGGAAGCATCAATGGGAGATGATCATACCTTCTCCGAATCCGCAATTATTTATGATGAAGGTGAGCCATATCTGCTGACTATCATGGCCACTGGCAAAAATACGAATCAGATCATTGACTTTATCGGTAACATTTCCGGCTTTATTTACCAGAAAATCAAAAACAGGTAAAATTTCGCCTGACTGATCCCCAATTGTTATTCAAATTTTTAGTACGTTTGAAGCCTTGTTTTTGTTTAAAACAAAAGCCTGATAATCTATTAATTGAAACGCTATGAAAGACACTCCCATTAACTACGAAATCGTAAAAGCAAAAATCGAAGAAAGTAAATTGCCCAGTGTTGGCAAGGCATCGATACGTGAAATTAAACGTCTGATTGATAACATCGAAAAGGCAAGCGGCGAAAAATATATCCGCATGGAAATGGGTGTCCCGGGTCTGCCTCCGAGTCAGGTTGGTGTTGAAGCTGAAATTGAAGCCCTCAGGAAAGGTGTTGCTGCCATTTATCCTGATATCGACGGCATTCCTCCCTTGAAAGCAGAGATATCCCGCTTTGTAAAAATGTTTATCAATGTTGATGTGGATCCGGTTGGGTGTATCCCAACTGTGGGCAGTATGCAGGGAAGTTTTGCTTCTTTCCTCACCTGTAACCGCATGACAGAAGGAAAAGATACAACATTGTTTATCGATCCTGGATTCCCGGTTCATAAACAGCAACATACCCTATTGGGACTAAAATACGAAAGTTTTGATGTTTACAATTACCGGGGCGAAGCACTGAAAGCCAAACTGGAAGAGGTTCTTTCAAAAGGAAATATCTCCTGCATGCTTTACTCCAATCCCAATAACCCTTCCTGGATCTGCTTTACCGAGAACGAATTAAAGGTCATTGCTGAAATGGCTGATAAATATGGAGTTGTTGTAATGGAAGACCTTGCATATTTTGGCATGGATTTCCGGAAAGATTATTCTGTTCCCGGCCAACCTCCTTACCAGCCATCGGTTGCCAATTATACCGACAACTTTATTTTGATGATCTCAAGTTCGAAAGCATTCAGTTATGCAGGTCAACGTGTTGGTATGATGGTCATTTCCAATAAGTTATTCAATGCATCCTATGAGGGACTGAAACGCTATTACAATTCGGATGTTTTTGGAAGAGCGATGATTTTCGGAACAATTTATCCTTTAAGCTCCGGAACCTCACACTCTGCTCAGTATGCTTTACTTGGCATTCTGAAAGCAGCCAATGAGGGGAAGCTTAATTTCGTGGAAGATGTTAAAGAATATGGAGAGAAGGCCAAAATCATGAAAAAACTTTTCATTGAAAACGGATTTGAAATTGTGTATGATCAGGATGATGGTGTTCCCATTGCCGATGGATTCTACTTTACGATTTCCTATCCCGGCTATTCCGGTATCGAATTAATCGAAGAATTTGTTTTTTACGGAATCAGTGCAATCTCTCTGAGCATAACCGGAAGCAGCCGGTCTGAAGGATTAAGGGCCTGCGTTTCTTTGGTGAAACGCGAACAATTCCCTGTTCTTGAATCCCGCCTGAAAAAATTTCATCAGGATCATCCGGTATCATAATAAAAAAAACCCGGCCAAATTGGCCGGGTTTTTTTATGTCCTATTTTAAAATTTCCAGTTTCA
>CAYLTH010000186.1:0-5056 GCA_964386485.1 uncultured Bacteroidales bacterium
GCAATCATGGATGACCAGCTGGAATAGTAATTTGTTCCATCTGAAAAATAGGCGGTATTGGTTGCCTGATTTTTCGGGTTATCGGCAGCTGTTGTTGTATTGTACTTTTCACCAAGTGCAGGACCGTTATATTCAAATACCTGAACGTAATAGCTTGTACTATGGCTAAGCCCAGTCAGATCAACGGTGTTGCTGCTTCCATTGTAAACACAGTAATATCCTGAGGTTCCTAACTGAGTGCCTTTCGAGGTCCAATCAGCACTGGCGGTATAGGTCGTATTATCTGTTGGATTCGTAATTGCCCCTGTTCCTTCTTTCACAAAAACCACCCGATTAGCTCCGTTACCATTGGTCCAGCCAATGGTCATCCGGGTAGTTCCTACAGCTGAAAAAACTATTGCATAAGCCTGTGTTGTGGGAGTAGACGCTTCAATCGAATATTCATGTGCTCCCATGGAAGGAAACGATGTGCTGCGCGTAGTTTCATCATAATCTGTTGTTACGCCCGTTCCTGTTGCTGCAATCAATGATGTTTCTGAAGGTAAATAATTTGCTGCAAATGTTCCCCCGGCACTGGCAAAGACAGGGTCAACCGACTTGCTGTTTGCATCCAATCCTGTGATAAGCGGAACGGAATTCACAACAGCAGAATTAAAATATCCCAGCGCACTGCTACCCATAACAGATACATAATAATCATTGTTACCGAGCGTAAGATTGGTACTCACAGCATAATCGAACCATGCTGCGTAATTTGAGTAGAGGGCATCCGGACTTTTAGCGCCCATGAATCGCTGGTTGTCAAAAATATTATTCCTGAAGTTCCGGGTATTTGTTGATGTTGCACTGAATAAGGCGTAGGATTTTGACACAGCAGACCCTACATCTCCGCTAATGTATATAGTGTTGTAATACAAGCTGTTATTATTTCCAACATCCCCTCTTTCATATATTCCGTAAATATTTGTTAATAAATTACTTCCAATACTGATGATGTTATTGGACCAGATAGTTGTGCCATTCTGTATTTTAATCCCGTATATATTCGCCGCAGTCGTGGGGGAAGTCATCGACAAACTATGAATGAAGTTTTTCGAAACCGTGCTGGCTGTTGTGGATCCGTTGTAATACAACCCAATAACATTACCCGTGAATGATGTATAGGTATTTGACAGATTATAAATGGTGTTGCCTGTAATGGTTTGGGCTGCAGCCGTTGTGTTGTTAAGTGCAATCCCTGATACCGAGGCAGTATGATTGCTTGTATTATTGGCATTTGCAATACTCAGGTCCCTAACGGTATTGCCTGAAATGGTGTTGGTGCCATCTGTTGCCACGATCCCGTTTACTGATCCGGTACGTGCAGCATTTGTTGCGGTAGTTCCGTTGGTAAGTTTCGAAATAGTGTTATCGGATATAGTCACACTCCCCGAACCCAGACTCATAATTCCGCATACTATCTGAGCATTATTAAGAGCTGTCCAGCTGGCATAAAGGCTGTTACTGGTGGTTGCGCTTCCGATTAAATTGTTATTGATGCTTGTGGTTCCGGCTCCGGTCTTATAGATTCCATACAGATTGGTTGCGTTTGTAGCAACATTCGAAGTTGTAATCGCTCCGATTATATTATCATGGACAACCGTTGTTCCGGTATTTGCAAGATAAATTCCGTAAAATGTTGCTCCGGTGGTGCTGGTAGTGAAGTAAATGGAAGCATTTCCTGTTGAGGCGCCAATGGTATTGGCTGTAGTTGTTCCGATATTGACATCCCCCGTCCCGTCTGTCAGGATTCCTCTCCAGCTTGCCGTGCCGGAGTTGGTCCAGCTGATATTCGATATGGTATTCCCTTGTATGCTGCTCGCAGTACCAGCATTCGTACTGAGATAGATTCCGCCAAAAATGCTGTTGTATTGAGGAGAACTGCTTTTGGTGAATGCAGTACCTCCGCACAGGGGTGCCGTACCTCCTATATAGTTGTTTGTGACAGAATAGTTGTAACCGGAATTCTCGATATAAATAAAATAGTATGCAGCTGCTTCGGCTGTTGGAACAAAAGTAGATGTTTCATAAAAGCTGTTTCCCGAAATGGTCCATGCTGTATTGTTAGTAAAAAGCAGGATGCCGTTGGAATGGGAACCGGTTCTCATGAAATTATAGAAATTGTTGTTGCTGAGGTTGTTCCCACTGTTATCCTCTGCAGCAGTACCCTCACTGTAGACACCCTCACTGTAGACCGCGTTGACTGGCCGGTTTGCATCAGCCGAGCAGGTAATATTGCAATGGTCGATGGTGTTGTTATCGTTCCCGGTGGTGCCTGTGGTTGTACTGAAGAAAATAGCCCCTCCGCCTGAATCTAAAGAAGATCCTTTCAGGGTATTGTATTTAACTGTATTGTTGCTGGCATCATTGATGAATCGTATGGTGGAGGTACCGGCTGTTAATGATGCGCTGGTATTGGTTATGACCAGGTCTGCCGTGCTTCCGGTGGCATTCACCCTGCCGTCGATGGTCACGTTGTCGGCACCATTAAGATCAATCACTGGGGTTGATAGGTTGCCGGTAATAGATAAACCACTTACAGTGGGATAAATTTCAACGATAGTGTAGGATGCACTTCCCGTGCCGCTTGCATTCAAAACTGCGGAGCTTGTTTCGGTTGTACTTGCAATAAGCTGCAAAGTCACTGCCCCGGTGAGTATGCCATTATTGATGGCGGTAAAAGCAGCCTGCATCGTAGAATAATCAGCCCCGACTGAACCAACGGTTTTGGTTTCATCAGCATAAACTGATGGGGTATATAAGCCTGCCGAAAATACAAAGGTCAGAATGAGTGTAAAAAACTTTTTCATTATGATTGATTTATATTTTTCATTCACTTTTAACTCTTTAACCTCATGATGTCATTCCACTTATTGAACACTGCCAATAATTCATCAGAATGAACAGGTTTACAGATTACTTCATCGCAACCGGCCATCAAGGCAAAGGTGAGTGGTGTAATGCCGAAATATGGCATCGCAACAATGACGGGTTGTGGTCCAAATTTCATTTTCAGATAACTGGCTATCGTATACGCTTTGCCTTCACCGAATCCCGCATCAAGCAATACCAAATCCGGAATGCTCTCGGTTTCACACCAATCCATTAGATCATTTATAGTTTTACAATGGGTCAGTTTCATTAATGTATTGTCACCCAAAGACGCTATAAGTTCCTCATATACAGTGATTTCTTCATCTGCAACAAGAATTAAGAACTTAGATCTTTCAGGGAATTTCATACTACTTTGTACAATAATTTCAAAGATAAGACCCGCTAACCCAAATTAAATTCATTTATATGCTGAAAAACCTTTACATTTCTTTTATATCATCACATATTACACTGTTTATCAGTGCTTTATGTGTGCTATTTTACAGGGATGAACAGCAGGAATAAGAGATTATTATTCCGTCTTTTGTAATACTAAGCGAAAAAAATTGGGTTTAAAAAAATGAAATATGACGATAAAACAACCTTTGGTTTTGTTTTAAATTTTTCACAACACACAGAATATCTGTATGTTAAATTAAAAAAGGAGTTGGATAAGTTTGCCTTTTTTAAATCAACAATAAAGTGATCGCAGTAGAAATATTAAAATGAACAAATACCACAAAATTTCCAAATGAGGCATCTGATAAAGGGAAGGATTTATTAAATTATGGTTTTTGGAAGATTACCACCCCAAGGATTAAACAGCTTTGATTATCCACTTTTTAATTGCTGTATAAAGCTCCTCAATACCAATTGGTTTGGCCATATAATCGTTGCATCCGCTTGCCACTGCATTGTGAATGGATGCCTGAGAAACAAAAGCAGTTAAAATAACAATTGGAATTCCGGGATGGCTTCTTTTAATTATACTTGTGGCTTCATAGCCTGTCATTTCAGGCATCATTCCATCCATAAGAATCAAATGAACACCCGGATTTTCATCACAGATAGCAACAGCCTCTGATCCGGTTCTGGCACGTAATACCGTAAATCCAACCTTTGAACAAGCAATTCGAATATAGGCGAAGTTCTCATCATTATCTTCCGCAACAAGAAGCGTATATCCATCGAAACGTTCAGCGATTGATCCCATATTAAATAGATATTAGATGACAGGTTAAACTAATTTTCTGATCCAGATTCAATTTTTGACGAATATGATGACGTGTTATTTCGACGGTCGATAAAGATAAATTCGTTAATCTGGCAATATCTTTCGACGACAAATTCAAACGCAATAAAGCACAGATTTGAAGTTCAATCCTACTTAATTCAGGGTTTATGGCAACCAGTTTTTCATTAAAACCGCCATGGAGCTGTGTAAACAACAACTCGAAATCTTTCATTGGGTCACGCGAAGAATCACGGATGATTTCTGCCAGTTTCTGCGAATATTCATCCTGATCTTTTTTACGGGGAAGCCGGTACTGAAACATTCCCAATTTGTCATTTACCGATTTATTAAGTTGCTGTAAATCTGTTATTAATAAAGATTTATAGATCAAATCCTGTTCCTTCAACTGAATCTGAAGCTGCATCTGAAGCTTTTCTTCCTCATTTAAAATATTTTGCAGTCTTATTTTTTCGATTTCTGTTTCAAGCAACTTCTTCTCGGCAATCATTCTGCTTTCTGTCTGATCCAACAAACGCTTTTCTCTTCGCTTTGCATTTCTGAAATAAAAAACATGAAAGATTCCAACTCCAATTACAAGTATGACTATTACGATGATTAAAGAAGTGAAATTCAGTCCGAAATGAATGGGCTCGAACATGAATAATGAATTTTCCGCAAAAAGTCTGTTTTCTGCTTTCATGAGTAAACTATTCGAAAAACTTAACCCACATATTGATTAACCATCTGTATACTAGAGTTTTATGAATGTGGTAGTTATTTGTAGGTATTATGATTTCAAATTTTGAACTGCAAAACTCACGCAATCATTTCAGTATCAATGAATCTGATCTCCAAAATATTTTATAATTGTTTACTCCTGTTTGCTGATTTATGGTCGAAAGATAAGAA
>CAYLTH010000187.1:0-5023 GCA_964386485.1 uncultured Bacteroidales bacterium
GAATACCACAGTGAACTGACCGGGGTACTCCGCTTATATATTGAACAAGGTTATGGTTTTCAGGCTTTGGAAATGACCAGTGATGAGATATTGGAAAAGCTTCGCGAACGCCTTGTTGATCAAACTCAGCTGGGTCAGGTTCAGGAAGTTTTAACAATTGCCGACCTGGTTAAATTTGCCAAGGCCAATCCCCTTCCGGATGTTCATGATCAGTCATTGAGGCAATCCATTGATTTTGTGAATGCTACACGACTTAACGGAGTGAGTTTTAATCAGTCGATGTCGGATACTTCAAATACACCAGCAGTATGATGAACGGAATAACATTGGCGAATCCTGAGTTTTTCTGGCTGTTTTTAATTCTGCCGCTGCTCATTATCTGGTATATTTACAAGCACCGTAAAGTGCAGCCTGAAATCCAGGTTTCTGATTTTGAAGGATTTGAGTATGCCGGAATTTCATGGAAGCAACGTTTTATCCATGTATTATTTGCTTTGAGAATACTTGCTCTTGCAACGATTATTCTCGCTCTTGCCCGTCCCCAGTCGAGTTCCAGCAGGCGGGATGTAAATGTTGAAGGCATTGATATAGTGATTGCCCAGGATATTTCCGGATCTATGCTGGCAGAGGACTTCAGACCGAATCGTCTGGAGGCTGCTAAAAAGGAAGCCATTAGTTTTATCGAAGGCCGTCCGGGTGACCGCATCGGTCTGGTTGTGTTTAGTGGCGAAAGTTTTACCCAGTGTCCGATAACAACTGATCACAATGTATTACTCGATTTATTTGATAAAATCGAAAGTGGAATGATAGAAGATGGTACAGCAATCGGAGATGGTCTGGCAACAGCTTTGTCAAGACTCAAAGAAAGCAAGGCCATCAGCAAAGTGGTTATTTTACTTACTGACGGGATCAGCAATATGGGATCAATTGATCCGATTTCTGCTGCCGAAATGGCTAAACTCTACAACATCCGTGTTTACACGATTGGTGTGGGCACACTGGGCAAGGCACCTTATCCTTTTAAAACACCCTTTGGTATTCAATACCAGAATGTTGATGTGAAAATTGATGAAAAGCTGCTTGGCGATATTGCCACTATGACAGGGGGTGAATATTTCAGGGCGACCAATAATTCAAAATTGGAGTTGATTTATCAGAAGATCGATAAAATGGAGAAATCGAAAATCGATATTCTCGAATTCAGAAAAAAATATGAAGAGTTTCTGCCCTTGGCTTTTTTGGCGCTGGCATTGATTCTTGCAGAGATTTTACTACGTTTAACAGTATTCAGAACCAATCCATAACGATTTAGCATATGTTTCAGTTTGCAAATCCGGACTATTTATACCTCCTCGGCCTGATACCCTTGATATTTCTGGCTTTTGTGCTGGTTATGATCATGAAACGCCGGCGATTGAACCGTTTGGGGGAACCGGGTATTTTTATGACGCTCATACCCGATCGTTCGATTGGACGGCAGTATATTAAAATGTCGGTTTTACTTCTGGTTGCCGGTTTTATTATTCTGGCACTCAGCAGACCTCAATTGGGGTCAAAACTCGAAAAAGGTGAGCGCAAGGGGATTGATTTATTTATCTGCCTCGATGTTTCGAATAGTATGATGGCGCAGGATATTCAGCCGGATCGCCTGAGCAGGGCCAAGAATGCGGTATCTAAAATGATCGATGAGTTAAAAAACGATCGCATCGGAATTGTGATTTTTGCAGGGAAATCTTATTTGCAGTTGCCGATTACAACTGATTATGCTGCTGCAAAGCTGTTTGTATCTACCATCACACCTGATTTAGTTCCAACCCAGGGTACTGCAATTGGAGATGCCATTAATATGGCTGTTGAGTCGTTCGATGAAAACAAACACAGCAAAGCCATTATTTTAATAACCGATGGAGAAAATTTCGAAGATGATCCGGTTGAAGCTGCTAAAAAGGCCAATGAGAAAGGAATTAAAGTTTTTACGGTAGGAATGGGATTACCCGAAGGGGCACCAATACCCGTTTACCGGAACGGTCAACAGGCCGGATTTAAACAGGATCAGTCGGGAGGAACCGTTATCACCAAACTGAATGATGAGGTATTGCAACAAATCAGTGCCAGTGGAGGCGGAGCTTATGTGAGGGCAAATAATACACAAAGCAGCCTCGATAAAATATTCAAGGAAATCAATGGAATGCAGAAAACAGAATTTGAAGCAAAGATATTTGCTGATTATGAGGAACGCTTCCAGTATTTCCTCGTGATTGCCCTGATCTTTCTCGTTTTAGAGATTCTTGTTCTGGAGCGAAGAAACAAGTGGCTTGGAAAAATTAAATTATTTGGTTAATTCTCAAATTTGTTAACCATGAAAAACATGTCGGGATCATTTAAAATCAACATAGCAATAGTGCTGACTTTCTGTTATTTCTTTTCATTTCAGGTTTCTGGTCAATCCGACCGGAAAATGATAAGAAAGGGCAATGGCGAATACGAAAAAGGGAAGTATAAAGAAGCCGAGATCGATTACCGTAAAGCCCTGGAGAAGAATCCACAGTCGGCAAAGGCACAGTATAATCTGGGTGCTGCAACTTATAAACAGAAAAATACTGAGGAAGCAACAAAATTACTTCAGCAAATTAATCCCAACCAGTTATCCCGCCGTGATCGGGCCAAACTTTACCATAATCTTGGAAATTCATTTTTACAGGATAAGAAATTCAATGAAAGCATTCAGGCATATAAGCAGGCACTTAAACTCAACCCTAATGATGCAGATACCCGCTATAACCTGGCATATGCAATGAAAAAACTGCAGGCTCAGCAACAGCAACAGCAGCAAAAGCAGGGGAATGGTGAAAATAAGGATCAGAAGAAGAAAGACCAGCAGCAACAGCAGCAACAGCAACAACAACAGCAACAACAGCAACAGAAACAGCAACAGAAACAACAGATTTCTAAAGAGGATGCTGAGCGAATGATGGAAGCCATGAAGAACAATGAGAAGAATACCATGGACAAGCTGAATAAGAAGAAAGCAAAAGCAGTTAAAGTTAAAATTGAGAAGGACTGGTGATTTTAGTATTTTTGAAAATTATGATCTGCGGAAAGATGGAAGTAAATAAAACGTATCGTATCATTCCTGCCCTTGTCCTGTTCATGTTGGTCTGGACGGGAATGCTTGTTGCCCAGGATGTTACCTTCAGAGGTTCTGCCCCCGGCGCAGTGAGTGTCGGGCAACAATTCAGGGTTACCTATCAGATAAATGAGCAGGGTACAGGTTTCAGGGGACCCGGATTTAAGGGTTTTACTGTTTTATCTGGTCCTGCGCAATCGAGTAATTCGAGTATTCAGATTATTAATGGTTCGATGACCCAGAGTGTAAACTATTCCTTCACCTATTTTCTGCAGGCTGACAAAGAAGGAAGCTACTCAATTGAACCAGCCAATATTACGGTTCAAGGCAAATCTTATAAATCAAATGCTATCAGTGTTCAGGTTGTTAAAGCACAAGCCAACCAGCAACAAAATCAGCAAAATCAGCAAAATCAAGGCAATCAGCGTAATCAGCAGAATCAGCAATCTGCCTCTGCCGGCATTTCGGGCAATGATCTTTTTGTTAAGGCCATCCTTTCCAAGAGTGAGGTAACCCAGGGCGAGCATTTATTGGTGACATTCAAAATTTATACAAAAGTCAATCTGGTCGGATTCGAGGATATTAAATTCCCTTCATTTACAGGTTTCTGGTCGAGTGAGATAAAACTTCCGGAACAGATCAGTCTGAAGCGGGAGAATGTGAATGGTGTTGTGTATCAGGTAGCTGAATTGCGAAAAAACATTCTGGTTCCACAAAAAAGCGGAACACTGACAATAGATCCGATTACGGTTACTTCCATTGTCCAGGTTCGTTCGCAGGGAAAACGCAAAACCGGAGATCCGTTTTTCGACAATTTTTTCAATGATCCGTTTTTCAACAATTCAGTTCAGAATGTAAAAAAGGAGGTAAAGTCCCAGCCGGTTAGCGTCAGGGTAAAGCCTTTGCCTGAAGCCGGAAAACCCGCAGATTTTGCCGGGGCAGTTGGTTCATTTACACTGAAAGCAAATGTTGATAAGACAAAGGTAAAAGCCAATGATGCCATTAACCTGAAAGTCACTGTTTCCGGGAATGGCAATCTCGAACTGATTGATAAATTAAATGTTGAGTTTCCTGCTGACTTTGAGGTATACGACCCGAAGTTAAAGGATAATATTGCCACAAACAATGCCGGTGTTTCCGGTAGCCGAACGTTCGAATACCTTATCATTCCCCGCAATCCGGGTAAATATACTATCAATCCTGTTCAACTTTCGTTCTATAATCTTGGGGCAAAGAAGTATCAGACTATTGCCGGGCCTGCTTTCGAAATTCAGGTGGAGAAAGGAACCGGCAGTGGTGCTGTTTCATATAGTGGTGTGGATAAAGAAGAAATTAAATATCTGGGTTCCGATATCCGGTTCATTAAAACGACTACCGGAGGTCTCAGGGCTGTAAGCTATCGTTTTCTGGGAAGCTGGCAATATTGGTTACTCCTTTTACTCCCTGTTGCTATGTTTGCAGCGATTCTGATTATATGGCAAAAGCAGATTAAATTACGCAGTGATGTTAAATTGATGAAGCACCGGAAGGCAACATCTGTTGCAACCAAACGATTAAAAAAAGCGCATGCCCATCTTCTTCAGAAAAAGGAGGAATCCTTTTACGAGGAAATTTCTCAGGCAATCTGGGGTTATCTTTCTGATAAATTCGGGATACCACTGGCATCCTTGTCGATGGAAACTGTTAATGAGAAACTCCGGGAAAATAACGTAAGCACCGGGTTGAGTGAATTGTTTATCGGGGTACTTCAAAGTTGCGAATTTGCCCGTTTTGCTCCTGGAGAAAAAGAAGAGAAAATGGACAAATTATATGAACAGGGTAAGGATGCTATTTCAAAGGCAGAAAGGGAATTACGATGAAATCAATAGTTTTGTTTTTTGCATGTCTGCTCTTCAC
>CAYLTH010000188.1:0-5000 GCA_964386485.1 uncultured Bacteroidales bacterium
ATCGCTTCGAGAACAGCAATTGCAAGATCCATGCTTTTATCCATTAATGGATTATACTTTTCTATAGTTGTTTCCATGTCAAATCTTCCTGATTATATATACTTATACGAAATCATAACCGCAAGTCGGAAGTGAAAATGAAAAAAAAATAAAGAAACAGTAGAATAGAGACCCATTAACCGAAATATCGCCCAACATCAATAGCAAATGCGGAAATCTATCAATATACCAGTATGTCGATATATCAATATATGATCTGAGAAAAATGACCCGAAGAACTACATCCTTACCGGAACGTCGATGCCGAGCAATCGCATGGATTTGCGAATCACAGAGCCGGTGAGGACGGCGAGGAACAGACGGAAGCGGGCCTTGTCGCGGTCTTCTTCGCGAAGGACGGGATACTCCTGGTAATAATGATTGTATTCCTTTGCCAGTTCATAGATGTAGTTGGCCACGAGTGCAGGACTGCATGCGGCTGCTGCCTGAAGAATAATCTGTGGAAATGAATATATTGCCTTGATCAGGCTGTCCTCTACTGCATTAAATGAAGCCGGAAATACAATCGTATCCATTGTATCTTCACCCCACTGATCCCGTACACGACGCTCGAGCGAACAAATACGGGCATGCGTATACTGGATGAACGGACCTGTATTGCCATTGAAATCAATGCTCTCTTCGGGATTGAATACCATGGTCTTTTTTGGATCGACCTTGAGTATATAAAACTTGATGGCTCCCAACGCCAGCATATCAAACAAGCTCCGTGCTTCCTGCTGAGAAAAATCATCAATCTTTCCCAACTGCCGGGTAGTAGACTCGGCAACATCCGCCATCTCCTGCATCAGATCATCCGCATCCACCACGTTTCCTTCGCGCGATTTCATCTTACCAAAAGGCAACTCTACCATGCCATAGGATAAATGCGTGATCTGGTCTGCCCAGCTTCTCCCCGACTTCTTCAAAATCAGCTTCAATACATCAAAATGATAAATCTGCTCATTGCCAACCACATAAATCAGCTTTTCCGGATCAAAGGCATCAACCCGCATCTGGGCAGTACCCAAATCCTGGGTGATGTAAACCGATGTTCCGTCGGATCTCAGAAGTATCTTTTCATCCAGTCCATCGGCAGTCAGATCGCACCAGACCGAACCATCTGCTTTGCGCACAAAAACACCTTTTTCTAGACCTTCTTCAACCATGCTTTTACCTAAAAGATAGGTTTCGGATTCATAATAGGTATGATCAAAATGAATCCCAAGACGCGTATATGTTTTCTCGAAACCGGCATACACCCATGAATTCATCGTCTTCCAGAGATTCACAACATCATCATTCTTCAGCTCCCACTGCCGGAGCATCTCTTGCGCTTCAAGCATCAGTGGTGCGGATTTCGGAGCATCATCAGGCTTCATTCCGCCTTCAACAAGTACTTTTATCTCTTCTTTCAGGTGCTGATCAAACAACACATAATACTTTCCAACCAGATGATCTCCCTTCATGCCTGTGGATTCCGGCGTTTCTCCCTGACCCCATTTTTGCCAGGCCAGCATCGACTTACAGATATGGATACCACGATCATTCACCAGATTCACGCGTACAACATTCTTTCCGGCTGCTTCCAGAATACGGGAAACCGAATCACCAATCAGGTTATTCCGGATATGCCCCAGATGGAGTGGCTTATTCGTATTGGGTGATGAAAACTCCACAACAACCGGCTTCTGATTATCCTTGAATCCCAGTCCATAATTTTCATCATCCCAGGCTTCTGTCAAAAAAGCTTTCCATGCTTCTTCTTTCAGTTTAAGATTCAGAAATCCTTTCACCACATTATATGATTCGATCTCCGGATTGGACGTCACACAATATTCCCCCAGCTCCGCCCCGATCATCTCGGGAGATTTCTTCACCGTTTTCGTCAGTGGAAAACAAACAAAAGTAAAATCCCCTGTAAATTCCTGACGCGTTTTTTGCAACTGAATTTCATTCTGATCCGCCTCCATATTATAAAGTGTACGGATTCCTTCTGCAATCGTCTGACTAATTTCCTTTTCAAGTTTCATATAAAAAAATTCTGCTGCAAAATTATCCTTTTCTGGCGTTTAAAAGCATACTGTATTCCAATCTGTTAAGAAAGAAATTTCATTTCGGTTTTGGTAATGCCGGATAAACTCGTACCTTTGTCATGTATTTTTAATCATATAAATTACTTTAAACCACTAAAAAACTGGATGTTATGACGAGGAAGAATGTCATTATCATTGGAGCTGCCGGAAGGGATTTCCACAACTTCAATACCTACTACAGGGAGAAAGAAGAATACAATGTTGTTGCCTTTACTGCTGCACAAATCCCTGACATTGACGGTCGCAAGTATCCTGCCGAACTTGCTGGAAAATACTATCCTGATGGCATTCCAATCTATGCTGAATGTGATCTTCCAAAACTTATCAAAGAATTAAATGCTGATATCTGTGTATTTGCTTACAGCGATGTAACTTATACCCATGTTATGAGAATGAGTGCACTGGTAAATGCCTGTGGTGCTGATTTTATGCTGTTGGGTCCAAAGGAAACCATGGTAAAATCAACCAAACCGGTTGTTTCTGTTTGTGCTATCCGTACAGGTAGCGGTAAAAGCCAGACTTCACGCCGCGTGATCGAACATCTTATGGCAGCCGGTTTAAAGGTTGTTGCTGTTCGTCACCCGATGCCTTATGGCGATCTCGTTGCTCAGAAAGTACAGCGTTTTGCAACTGTTGAAGATCTTGCCAAACACAAATGTACCATCGAAGAAATGGAAGAATACGAACCCCATGTTGTTCGTGGTAACGTTATTTATGCCGGCGTGGATTATGAAGCCATTCTCCGTGCTGCTGAAAACGATCCTGATGGTTGTGATGTTATTCTTTGGGATGGTGGAAACAATGACTTCTCCTTCTACAAACCCGATCTCATGATCACCGTTGTGGATCCGCATCGTCCGGGCCATGAAATTTCCTACTACCCTGGTGAAGTAAACCTTCGTATTGCTGATGTTATCGTAATCAACAAAATCGACAGCGCTTCTCCTGAAAATATCCAGATCGTTCGAGACAATATTGCAAAATATGCCCCGAATGCCATCGTTGTGGATGGTGCTTCTCCAATCAGTGTTGATGATGCTTCCCTGATTAAAGGCAAAAAAGTTCTCGTTGTGGAAGATGGTCCAACCCTCACCCACGGTGAAATGAAAATTGGTGCCGGTGTTGTAGCTGCCAAACGTTTTGGTGCAGCCGAACTGGTTGACCCGCGTCCGTTTGTTGTTGGTAAACTCGCCGAAACCTTCCGCATCTATCCGAATATCGGAACCCTGATGCCAGCTATGGGATATGGTGATCAACAGGTAAAAGACCTTGAAACCTCCATCAACAATTGCGAATGCGACAGCGTGATCATCGCTACCCCGATCGATCTCAACCGTCTTATCAAAATCAATAAACCCAATACCCGCGTTTATTATGACCTGCAGGAAATCGGCCAGCCCGATCTTGTCGGAATTCTTACCGATTTTGTTAAAAAACACAATTTGTAATTTCTTACTTCAAAAAAAGGCAGTTCTCAGAGCTGCCTTTTTTTTTGCCCTTTGAAACAGCTTTTCAAAAATTATCAACATCCTGTTATCATATAGCATAATTTATATACTTTTAAAATCCGATTTCACGATTTTTTTCTATTGATTCACAATAAATTACACCCATTAATGAAAAACCGGAGCCTTGTTTCCATCAATGATTACACCCGGGAGGAACAAATACGTATCCTCGACCTGGCCGAAGAATTCGAAAAACAACCTACCCAGAAGATCCTGGACGGGAAAGTAGTAGCAACCTTGTTTTTTGAGCCATCCACCCGTACCCGACTGAGTTTTGAAAGTGCTGTTTCGCGACTCGGGGGCAAAATTGTCGGATTTTCCGAAGCCTCTTCCTCCAGCGTTTCCAAAGGAGAATCACTCAACGATACCATCCTCACCGTGGGATGCTACAGCGACCTGATCGTGATGCGACACCCGAAAGAAGGCAGTGCACGTTTTGCTTCAGAAGTTTCATCTGTACCCATTATCAATGCAGGCGACGGAGCCAATCAGCACCCGACCCAGTGTTTGCTTGATATGTACTCGATCCGGAAAACACAGGGAAAGCTCGACAATATTCACATTGCATTTGTTGGCGACCTGAAATACGGACGTACAGTGCATTCCCTCACCATGGCTCTCGCAAACTTCAACTGCACCTTTCACCTGGTAAGTCCGAATATCCTGAAACTTCCCAGCTCCGTTAAAATGCACATTAAAAACAAAAATCTCGCATACCATCAGTATACCGATATCATGGAAGCCATTCCTCAGGCCGATATCATCTACATGACCCGTATCCAGCGCGAACGCTTTTCAGATCCCATGGAATACGAAAAAGTAAAAAATGCCTATATTCTGAAAGCCGATATGCTCCGCGATGCCAAACCGACCATGAAAGTCCTGCATCCTCTCCCCCGTGTGAATGAAATCGCCCTCGATGTGGATACCCATCCATCCGCTTACTATTTTCAACAGGCACTCAACGGTGTTTATGTACGTCAGGCTTTAGTAGCAACAATTTTAGGAGTAAAGTAATGGAAAACAAAGAAGTACGCACAGAATTAAAGGTCAATGCCATCGAAAACGGTTCCGTCATCGACCATATCCCCCAGAAATCCGTATTCCAGGTCATCCGCATCCTCAACCTCGATGCCGTTGATAACCAAATCACGTTTGGTATTAATCTCGACAGCCAGAAATTCGGCAAAAAAGGCATCATCAAAGTCACCAACAAATTCTTTGCTCCCGAAGAAATCAACAAAATCGCCCTCGTCGCGCCACAGGCCACGCTGATCGTGATCCGCGACTATAAAGTCGTTGAAAAGAAACAGGTAGAGATTCCCGACGAGATCAACAATATTGTCAAGTGTTTCAA
>CAYLTH010000189.1:0-4992 GCA_964386485.1 uncultured Bacteroidales bacterium
ATGCAAATCAGGCAGGAATCTGCTTCACAGTTATCATCCGGAACATAATCATTGAATCCGGTCGACATCATAAGCTGATGCCGCACCTTTATTTTTGCTTCCTGTTGCGGAGTGCAGGAAGTCCATCCGGCTCCCAGCCATTTGGAGGAGCTGTCTTCAATGCTCAGAAAGCCTTCTTCCTGCGCTTTCCCGACAAGAAATGCGGTAATCGTTTTCCCTGCACTGGCCCAATACCACAGACTATCTTTGGTAAATGTTCCAAAATACTGTTCTATTACGATTTTGCCATCTTTCAACACGATGAATGCCTTGCTGTGCTTTGCATCCAGAAAACTCAACAGACTGTCGATGCCTGTCGGACTCCAGCCCAGCGAGGACGGATTAATGGTATCCCAGACTGGTCCGAGTTTTGGCGGGAAATATGAAACCGACTGGGGCGTCGCGTTCATTGCCAACAATACCACTATTATAAATACAAGGAAGCTGAATTTCATAGAAAGTCTTTACAGATAAGACAATTAAAAAGCCTGAAAGTTTAATACACAAAAAAAGCCGTTCAAACTAAGTCTGAACGGCTTTTCATGGATTAAAAATCCTCAATTATTTTTTTACTTCCTTCGGAGCATCTTTTACTTCAACTTTTTTGCTTGCATCTTCAGGATTAGCAGGTCTTGGAGGAGGAGTTGTATAAACTTTCCATTGTGCTTCGGTTAAAATACCCTTTACTTCGTCACGCATTTTGGTAACGCGGGCTTTGGAGGCTTCTTTGTATTTTTCCATGTCCGTTTTAGCTAATTCCTTATCGGCATCAGCTTGTTTGAATGAAGCAAGATGGATATCCAACAGTTTCTTTTTCTGATCAGCAGTAAGATCTTTAACGCGTTCGGCCAGACGTTCAACACTCTGTTTTGCACGGTCTTCCATGCTTGGCATTTTGGGGGCAGGTTTTACATTGCTTGCTTCTGCAGGCACATCTTTCTTTTCCACTTTCACTTCCTGTTTGGTGGCTTTCTGGTCTTTTACAGCTTTATCCTGTGCAAATGATGCACTGGCAAACATTACAAACGCTGCTAACATGGCAACTCCAATTACTTTTTTCATAGTCATTTTTCTTTTTTTGTTATTGATTTTAGGAAACGAATTTACAAATATTTTATTATACAACTCCAAATGATCAGTAATTCAATATTTCATTACTGCCACACAATGTTAAAAGAATTTACTAAAATCGTGCCAGAATTTTAATAATTCTCTGCTTTAACTTCGAAATATGCTTTTGGATGAAGACAGGCAGGACATGCTTCAGGTGCTTTGAGACCTTCGTGCGTGTACCCGCAATTGCGGCATTCCCAACGTTGAGTTTCTTCTTTTACGAAAACTGCTTCCTCTTCCACATTTTTTAACAGGGCTAAAAAGCGGTTTTCATGCTCTGCTTCTACTTTGGCAATCATTTTAAAAGCGACGGCCACCTGTGTAAAACCTTCTTCGCGGGCTACTTCGGCAAAATCAGGATAGAGAGCAGTCCATTCTTCATTTTCACCCATTGCGGCAGCTTTCAGATTTTCGGCAGTCGTTCCGATTTTGCCGGCAGGATACATGGCTGTAATTTCCACATCTCCTCCCTCTAAAAATTTAAAAAAGCGCTTTGCATGCTGTTGCTCTTGCGCAGCTGTTTTCATAAACAGTTCTGCAATTTGTTCATAGCCTTCGTTTTTGGCTACTTTGGCAAAAAATTCATAGCGATTCCTTGCCTGACTTTCTCCGGCAAAGGCTTTCAGCAAATTTTGCTCAGTTTTGGTTCCTTTAATACTTTTTTCCATTTGAAATTTTTTATAATGAGTTCTTTTTCAGATATCTACAATTCAATAAAACCACTTTTCCCGACGCCACAAACCGGACAAATCCAATCATCCGGAATGTCTTCGAAGGCTGTTCCGGGAGCAATGCCACTATCCGGATCCCCTTCTGCAGGATCGTAAACATAGCCACACGCCGGACAAACCCATGTCTTTAAATTGCCTGCCTTCTCTTCAGGTTCAATATTGAGTTTGCTTTTATCCACAAAAGTAGGAGCATTTTTTGGCGAAAACCCTTTCTTAACTTCCCTGTAATATGCATATGTTAACGGATCGGCATATTTATTAACCAGTTCTGCCTCAACAACTTCACCAACAAATATTACATGAGATCCGACATCAAAAGTATTCACCAGCTTACAATCGAACCAGGCAATACAATCATCGAGTATGACCGGTGTTCCTGCAGCAGAATTACGGATCATGAGTCCTGAAAATTTGTCACCATCCTTCATACTCGAATACCCAAGCCGGATCACATCATTACCTGCATTTTTCTGCAATACACTCACAGAGAACTGTTTACTCTTAACAATGGCTTGGTTTGAATAATTATCCTTGTGGCAGGAAATGGCCAGCTGAGGAGGTTCAGCCGTAACCTGAAAAGCAGTATTGGCAACATATCCGGCAATCTTTTCACCATCCGGACAGGCAATGACATACATGCCATAGCTCAGTTTAAAAAAAGATTCAATATTCATGGTAAGTAGTTTACTCCTTATTTAGGATAGCGTTATCGAGAAAACGGAAAAAGTCAAGGCTGTTGGCATAGGTCTTCAGGCAGGTATCCATGAATTTTTCAGAAAGCATGTCTTCCTCTGAAACGGGTTTGCCCACTACGTAATGTTTAAACTTAAGTAATTCTATATGAGGATGATCCGTTTGAAATCCCTGTGGAGCTTTTTTTAGTTTATCTTCCACAAAAATTCCACCAAATTCGGATTTAAAGGTTTTGGAATCGACTATCTTTTGTAGCGCATCTCCCTGGAAATGAATCTCTCTGCGAATAGCTTTCAATTCTTCAGGTGTGGGATCATACATCCCCCCTCCTATAAAGGATTCACCAGGTTGCAGGTGAATATAAAACGAAGCAGTTCGGGGAGATTCGCCACGTGAAATCCAGCCACCCATATTGTTTTTATAGGGATCTTTATTCTTTGAAAACCTTACATCCCTGTATATTCTGAACACATTTTTTGCAGGATCCTGCACCGGAATTTTTTCAATTTTTGCAATGTTCACAATCAGTTCAGAAATAAAATCAATGAATTGCTTCCGGACATCAATGTAACGTGGTTTATTGGCTTCGAACCAAATTTTATTGTTATTTTCCTGAATTCCAGTAAGAAAGGAAAATGTATCGGGATTTAGAACGTTCATATTTATACTAATTTATTCACTCTAAAATTAACAAAAATTTACATTCAGGGTTATAGTATCCTGCGAAATAAATTAACATGAACAAATTACAATACGAAACCAGTCCATACCTTCTTCAACATGCCACGAATCCGGTTGACTGGTATGCCTGGGGAGATGAAGCCTTACAAAAAGCTCAAGTTGAAAATAAACCCCTGCTCATCAGCATCGGATATTCGGCCTGTCATTGGTGCCATGTAATGGAAGATGAAAGCTTTACAAACCCTGAACTGGCTAATCTGATGAATGAAAATTTTATCTGTATAAAAATTGATCGCGAAGAAAGACCAGACCTTGATCAGTTGTATATGCATGCAGTTCAATTGATTAACGGTCATGGAGGCTGGCCAATGAATGTTTTTACCCTCCCGGATGGCAAACCATTTTTTGGCGGGACGTATTACCGCCCGGATCAATGGAAGAGTCTGTTGCTGAATATTTCACGTGTATATCGTGAACGAAAGAACGAAATTCTGCGACAGGCTGCTCAGATTCATGAGCGCTTGCAAGAAGATGATTGGATTAATCACTCTATTGATTATCAACCGTATACATTGATTGATATTGGACAAAGTATCAGACAATGGAAATCAAAATGGGATCTGACAGATGGTGGTACACTGGGTGCTCCGAAATTCCCACTACCCGTAAACCTTCAGATGCTGCTTCGGTATTATTCGCTCAGTCAGGAAACTGATGTACTTGATTATGTGAATCTTAGCCTTATCAAAATGGCTCATGGAGGCATTTATGATCAGCTTGGTGGTGGCTTTAGCAGGTATTCCACTGATTCTCAATGGAAAGTGCCCCATTTCGAAAAAATGTTGTATGATAATGCCTTGTTAATCAGTGTGTATACCGAAGCCTGGTCAATAAACCAGAATCCGACATTTAAAAGAGTTGTTTATGAAACCATTGAGTTTGTAAAACGGGAGCTGACTAGTCAGGAAAACCTGTTTTATTCAGCCCTGGATGCCGATAGTGAAGGAGAAGAAGGAAAATTTTATACCTGGACCAAAGCAGAAATTGATGCAGTGCTTGATGATGCATCTGCTTCTTTTAGTGATCATTATGGAGTTAATGGTATAGGTTTATGGGAAAACGGTCAAAACATTCTGATGCGTCTTTCGGATCAGGAGGATTCAGAAATCCGGGAAAAATTACGCCTGATCCGGGAAAACAGAATTCGCCCGGGATTGGATGATAAAATGCTGACTTCATGGAATGCCCTGATGATAAAAGCCTGCTTTCAGGCCGGAAAAGTTTTTCGGAATGATGAATTTATTGACCTTGGAATCAATGCATTAACAAGTCTGTTAGACAAAATGCTGTCTGAAAACAGCAAATTATTTCATCGCTATGCCAAAGGACAATCGGGAATTCCCGGTTTTCTCGAGGATTATGCCACACTCATCGATGCCCTGCTCGAACTCCCGGCAGAAAAGGCAGGGAAATGGGAAGGGCTGGCCGAAAAACTAACTGAATCAGCGATCGGAGAATTTTATGACCAGCAGGATGGATATTTCTATTTCAGTCCTGAATCGGACACTTCACTGGTGAGCAGAAATAAGGAAGTGCTTGATAATGTGACCGCTGCAAGCAATTCAGTTATGGCAGGAGTCTTGTATAAATTGGGGTTAAAACCAGAGAATGAACATTATTCAAAAATGGCAGAAAGAATGCTTAACGGAATGACAATCAACTTTCTGCGCCATCC
>CAYLTH010000190.1:0-4986 GCA_964386485.1 uncultured Bacteroidales bacterium
GATTGCCCCTTATCAACCAAAAACCGGAAATGCTCATACAATTCACTGCCTTCTGTCTCCTGATCCATAGGGTATTATTGCTGAAGGAGCATTTTACCACGGATTATTTCACCACTCTGGCGGTCGCGGAGTTCCAGAAAATAAAAACCATTGGATATCCCGCTCAGGGTTGTTGATAATCCCGCTGCCTGATCAAGAATCATTTGTCCGTTATAGGCAAAAATCCGCAACTGGAAATTCTGAATGTCTTTATCCGCAGGTAACTGAATGCGGAAGGTTCCGGTATTTGGATTCGGGTAAACCAGCAATTCTGTGGTTGTATGGCTTTCCTGCTTGTTTTTATACTGAAACGACGGGCCAATAATCGGGCGGATCATCGGAGACCCGCTAAATACGGTTTTATTCCAGGTACCATCAACATTGAAAAAGATATGTGCTCCGGCATCATTGTTAATGTCGTAGCCAATATTCAGGTTATCATCGGTGGTTTGAATAATCCCGATGTAATAGGTTGAATTGGCAGCCAGAATAATGGGTTCATCCGAATCATAGGCATAATAGCTGAAAAGGCTGGTATCATTGATCGAGGCCTTACGGGCAGTGAGGTTACGATAAATCAGATCACCTGGTTTGCCGGCATTATTCTTATAGAGTCCAAGATAAAAATTCTTTAAATTCGATTCATTCAGCGTTTTGTTGAAGGCGATTAAAACACCTTTCAGCGTATCAGAAACCGTTACATGAAAACCATAGGCCATCTGTGAACCTGCAGGACTCAACCCATATCCCATTTCCGGCATTCCGTCATCATAGGCATAATAATTCAGGAATTTCTGGTGATAAGAAATACTGTCATTGCTCTTAATCAACTCCTGAGAAGCACCAATGCGTTCAACAAAATGGCGGATCAGGAAGGAGGCTGAATCAGAAGCCGTTACCGGAAACTCAAATGTCGGAAAATGAGGACTGGCATGGGGTTTATAGGAATGATACCCGGAAGTGGCAAAGGGATCGATGTTGTAGTTTCCCCCGTCATAATTGAAAATGGTACCACCATTCATATCATCAACCTGAAAGCGGTAACGGCAAATCAAAACATCATTGCCAAGATTACTGATAAGCAGATTGGTTGAATCCTGCATTTCGGCCGACGGATCCGCTGCAAATTGGCGGAAAGGCATGGCATTAAAATTCTTCAGAAAAGAGCTGCCATTGCCAACAAAACACATATCATTAAAAACAGTATCATTTTTACTCCGGCCGCTGTTTAAATAAACCAGATCCAGATTCCACTGATCGCAGTTACTCTGCCAGCTCGGTATGTTATTACTGGCCAGACTGGCATAATTCATAAAACGAAAACGGAAATCAGCCTTGTAAAAGAAATTATCCAAAACCGGGATCATAACCTGCTTAAAATACTGATTGTTATTGGCCACAAAAAAGCTATCGATTGAACTGCCGGAAGCACTCCAGATCGTACGCCACTGATCGAGATAGGTAATAACCGGCGGAACCTCTGTACTGTCGATAATCGTATCTTTCCTGTAAATTTCCATAAACTGCAACACGAGCGAATCCATCTCTTCCGGCGCATTTCCACGTCCCTGTGGCTGATACCGGAAACTGAAATATAAAGAATCGGCCGGACTTAAGCTGCTTAAATCAATAAAGGCGGATGTGAGATGATCCGATTCGTATTGAAACGGACCGGCACTTTCGTTAAAATTGCCATCGCCGTCAACAGCATCCAATGTAGCCACTCCATAACTGGGCGGGAAAAGCGGATAATCATTGTTGATCAGCACTTCCTTATCAATCCATTTGGACGGATCCGGCTGCGCACTTTTTGTACTGAAGTCATCCAGAAACGGAAGAAGCATTTTCCCTCCTTTTTTGGGTTGAACCCATTTACCGGAAGAAGTTGGCTGGTATTGCAGTCCGTTTAGTTTTTCCTGGGCCTGTAAATTCAGGGCAAATGCCAGAAAAAAAACGGGAAGTATATATTTTATCATGTGGTTCATGTGCATAAACTCTTTTATAAACTGTCTGATTCAACATTCAGGCTATCTGTGTCTCCGGTGAGTCCGTCTGTTCCCAATCCGCCATCCCCGATTTGCAGGTCGATGCGCGATCCTTTCAGTATCCACTCTCCTTCTTTAATTGGTTTTCGTTTGTAAAACTGGCCAACTACTGCATTCCTGGCCATATTCGATACATATTCGGTATTCCCGAGCTTTAAGCCATAGGTTTCCAGCACAGATCCGGCCTGTCGTAGTGTCAGATCGGTCAGTTCCGGCATCCGGACTTTTTCTTTCGTATTGGCAACGAGCGTCAGATAAATCGTGCGGTCTTTCTTGACAACCGAATTGGCCGGAGGTTCCTGAAAAACAATACTTCCTCCTGCTTTTTCCTGGTCAAATACCGAATCAATAACCAAGATCTTGAAATCAGTGGTCAATCCGGTGCTTTCCAGTTGATCCGGCATCATCCCAATCAAATTGGGAACCGTTACCGTTTCATTATGACGGGTATAGATTTTCAGAATCTTACTGATTATAAATATTAAAACCAGCGATACTAAAACGGCAATAACAAGGTTTTTAAAAAGTACCGATTTAAACATACCCGAAATCTGCTTTTTTTTTATCATTAACCAGTTTAAACTCCGGTGTGGCTCAACATATTGCGTAATATGGAGCAAAGATACGAATAATAACTACTTTTGCCGAAATCTTGCTTATGAAGAAAAATATCGCCCTAGTCGCCGGTGGCTATTCCGGTGAATATGAGATCTCTATCAACAGTGCCCGACGTGTACTCGCCAATATCGACCGCGAACTCTTCGAGGTCTTTCTCGTTATCATTAACCGGGAATCCTGGCTTTGTGAAGATGCAAATGGCACACCATTTCCGCTCGACCGGACTGATTTTACGATTGTTACAGCATCGGGGAAACTTCGTTTTGATATGGCCATGATTATTATACATGGTACACCGGGAGAAGACGGCAAATTGCAGGGGTATTTCGATATGACCGGAATCCCCTACAATACTTGCAGCCATGATACCTCCGCGGCTACTTTCAACAAATATTACTGCAAATTACTCGTCCATACCCTTGGATTGCCGCTTGCAAAACATCAATTTTATACAAACCGCAATCAGCCTGATTCCGATGCCGTCATTGCAGCGCTCGGACTGCCCCTCTTTGTAAAACCCAACCAGAATGGCTCGAGTGTCGGAATTTCCAAGGCACACACTAAAGAAGAACTTGAAAAAGCCATAGAACATGCCTTTTCCTGCGATACCGAAATCCTGATCGAGGAATTTATCAAAGGCCGCGAAATTACCTGCGGCGTAATCCGCCTGAAGAACGAAATGCTCTGCCTTCCCCTTTGCGAAATCGTGAGTAAAAAAGAGTTTTTTGATTATGAAGCCAAATATACCCCGGGCATGGCCGATGAACTGGTTCCTGCTCCACTCACCGATGATCTGGCTGACCGCTGTACCGAACTTTCCCGGAAATTATACGACGGACTCAATTGCAAAGGCATCGTCCGCTTCGATTACATTTTGAGTAATAATGAATTTTTTTTCCTCGAAGTCAATACAGTACCAGGATTATCTGCAGGAAGCATTGTACCCAAAATGGTCAGAGCACATGGGTGGACGGAAGGGGAGTTTTATACGAGGATGATTGGGGAAATAATGTGCTGATTTGCTAATGTGGAAATGTGCTGATGTGCTGATGGATAATACTTTCTGTAAGGTCATGCCATGGCATGACCGCTCTATCGGGTGTAAGTTGTAAAAATCTATATCCCCTTTAAAAACGCAATCATTTTCTGCATGGCGAGAGCGCGGTGACTGATCAGGTTTTTCAAATCTGCAGGCATTTCGGCGAATGTCTGAGAGTAGCCAAGTGGTTTAAAAACGGGATCATATCCAAAACCATCACCGCCCGATTGACCAACCGTAATCTCTCCATCCACCCGTCCTTCAAACAAATGCTGCTCTCCGTCAAGGATGAGGCAGATCACCGTACGAAAGCAGGCCTTGCGGTTTGTAATTCCTTTGAGTTCATGCAGCACTTTATTCACATTATCCTGAAAACTGCAGTTTTCGCCGGCATAGCGGGCGGCAAATGCTCCGGGACGCCCGTCGAGCGCTTCAATCTCCAATCCGGTATCATCTGCAAAAACATTATCATTGGTAATATTGAAGATATAACCGGCCTTGGCAGCCGCATTTTCTTCAATGGTATCAAATTCTTCCGGGATATCGGTAATGCGATCATCATGCACTACCGAATCCAGTTCAATGTAGTCGAGGCCGGCAAGCTCAAAAATATGACTGATTTCGGCTAGTTTGTGTTTATTTTTCGAGGCAAAAAGCAATTTCATAGACAACAGATTAAACCGCAATGATACAGGATTTCGGGGAAAGTCCCAACAAAATTGGTTCAGTATTTATTATCTCAACCCTCCATCATCCTCACCAACTCGGTCATCGTTTTGCGGTTGCGGGTTGTGGCGTTTGTTTTCAGTTTCTTTTCAAAAAAGGTATTATTCAATTTGGTATTGCCATAACCACCCGGACAATACAGATAAATCTCCTTACCATGCATCAGAAAGCAGTCGGGGAGGAATTTTTCGGCAGGGATGGCATCAACCAGCCCTTGTTCCGGCTGGCTTTCGAGCAGGGTCACATGCTGAAAGGCGGGATCGCTGCCGGGAAAAGCCTCCACAGCCATAATTTTCCGCATTTCATCCAGATTTCTGATCACCACCGGTACTTCAAATCCATATGTTTTCCGGATTGCCTCCGATAAACTTACTGCCAGTCCTTTTTCTGCTGTACTTTCAAAAACAACATTTCCGCTCTGGATATAGGTTTGAACCTTTGTCCAGCCCAGCGATTCACACAGGGTTTTCAGATCCTTCATCAGGATTTTATTTTTCCCGCTGACATTGATTCCGCGTA
>CAYLTH010000191.1:0-4974 GCA_964386485.1 uncultured Bacteroidales bacterium
GGCAGTAAGCGCCATATGATGACGGACATCTTCAATAATCCTTCAAAACCTTTTTACCGCTTTGGAGATATCATGATCCTCCCCAAAATTGCAACAGTAAAATGGACAGCTTTTATATGTGAGAGTTTCAAAGAAAGCGGAAAGCAGATCAATGAGTCGGTTGCAGTTCATATTGCTGAATTAATGAAAAATCATTCCTGGTATGTACAACAATTATCACATTATACCTGGAATCTTACTGAAAACCAATCTACTCTGCAAGAAGTAGAAGCGGCCCTGATGGAATTGATTCAGGCTAATACTCCCCTTTATCAAAAGGAGATTGAAAACCTGAGTACCTCACAATTAAACCTTTTAAAAGCAGTTGTGAATGGTGAATATCAATTCAATAGCGTTGCGGTAATGTCATCTTATAAAATGGGCACATCCCGCAATGTGAGCAGAATAAAAAGCGTACTGATCAATAATGATATCATCCAGGAAGTTGGTGGCAAATATGAATTTTTAGATCCGGCATTTGAAATCTGGTTTAAAAAACAATTTTTTAATACCCCGTTTTTTCCGCTTTCAGAGAATAGAGAAAACAAATAACTGAAAGTGTTTTACAGATATTTCGAAAGACGACCATGATGCATCCTGAAACATACCGTTCAGCAGCGTCCTTTGCCGTTGTGATACCAGCAGCAGGCATGTCGGAACGGATGGGATCTCCCAAAGCGCTCCTCGGCTGGAGTCCTGGACTCTCATTCATCGAAAAAATAATTAAAACCTATTCTGATGCCGGATTCCATCGCATCGTTTGTACCCTGAATCCGCAAACAATCTCCCTGTGTCAGTCGCTTGAACATTGTAAACCGGCGCAACTGGTTCTGAACCCCTATCCGGACCGCGGCAGGCTTTTTTCACTGCAACTCGGTCTTGAAACCGTGAAAGATAGTCCGTTCTGTTTTATTCAGAACATTGATAATCCGTTCGTGACGGCGGAAACCATCCGGCATCTGATGAATGAGTGTGATCCGGATGCATGGATTTCTCCTGAATTTCAGGGAAAGGGAGGTCACCCCGTAGTATTGCCAAAAGCCCTGATACACCGTATCCTGGGAAATACGGATCCAACAAAAACCCTGCATGATCTGCTGATGGATTTTCCCAAAAAAGCAGTCGCTGTGCCGGATGCTTCTGTTTTAATCAACATCAATACTCCTGCAGACTACGGAAAATTTCTACCCATTTCCATGTTTAAAAATTTCCGGTAAGAAATGTATCTGGAATGGAAATTGCGTTATTTTAGCAGCTCAAAACGCCCATTTATGAGAATAGCTCAGCTCCTGTGGCTTCTAACCCTTGCCACAACATTACTTTCCTGTTCAAAAGAATATCCTGAAACCCAAAACCTGAATGATCCTGCAACGGCTGTCCATAACCCGAAAGCGGTAAGTGCAACCCTGTCGGAAACTTTTGAGGCAGGTACCAAAACAGCCTATGCTGCTGCCAACGTAACATTCAGTACCGGTTCCTGGTATCTTAATAATGCATTGGTGGGAAACACGACGAGCGACCGTAAATTCAATACCAAATCCATCCGGGTACAAACAACCGGTACTGTAAAAATGAATTTCAATGCCACCAATGGAGCGGGAACAGTTAGCATTTACCATGCTTTGTATGGTACTGATCCTTCCGCAACCTGGGAATTATGGTATTCAGTTAACAATGGAACTTCCTGGTCCAAGGCAGGTTCCACTATTACAACTGCAACCACCACTTTAACCCAGGCTACTTTCAGTCTGAATATTACCGGCAATGTTCGCTTCGAAATCCGAAAAATCAGTTCTGCCGGCCGAATTAATTTCGACAATTTTACGATCACAGATAATGCTGTATCCGGCCCGACCAAAGACGATAATCTGGGCATGGGAAATCCGAGCAATGCAACCACAATCGTGACCAATGCCAACAATTACCTGGTTGTTAAACCCCAGTTTGCACTTTCTTACAACAATAGCAGGGGAACTGCCAACTGGGTCAGCTGGCACCTGAGTACAGCATGGCTTGGTAGTGCCAATTCATCTCATTCATTTACCACCGACAACACTTTGCCCGCGACCTGGTATTGGGTAAAAACAAGTGATTATACTAATTCCGGATTTGACCGCGGACATATGTGTCCGGCTGCCGACAGGTCACTGAATTCAACCGACAATACGGCAACTTATGTCATGACGAATGTTTCACCGCAAGCTCCGAATCTTAATCAGATTACCTGGAATAGCCTGGAAGGGTACTGCAGGACACTGGCAGGGCAGGGCAATGAAATGTATATTGTTGACGGAGTGCTCGGAACTGGAGGAACAGGAAGTAACGGTGGCACAACAAATTCATTTGCATCAGGTAAAGTGACTGTTCCCGCAAAGCTCTGGAAATCAATATTAATTCTTCCAAATGGCAGCAATGATGTAAGCAGGGTCTCCAATACTACCCGAATCATCACCGTGATGATGCCCAATACACAACTTGCTTCATCCATGCCTTGGGGTACCTATCGTGTAAGTGTTGATTACCTCGAAACCCAGACCACTTATAATCTATGGCCTAATGTTCCTGCTGCAATTCAGGCTGTAATCGAAGCCAGTGTGGATGCAGGACCGGTGAATTGATTTCTATGCAGAAATCCTCAGAATGATTCCGGGTTGGCTTTAATGAATTGTTTGAATACAATTCGGCTACCGGATTTGAGTTTAAGAAAATACAATCCCGCCGGCAAGGCTGAAATATCAAGATTCAACGAACCGGATTCAGGCTCATTCCGGATCAGGCGTGAACCCAACACCGAATATACTTCAACTATTTCCAGCATCTGGCTGCTGCGAATCAGAATATTCGTTGTTGCCGGATTCGGTTGGATAAGCACAACCGGATCAGAAGCCGGGTCCTCCAATCCTGTTACAATAACCGGATGACAGGCCGATGTATCAACACAACTCCCCAGCGTGATAATAACCGCATAATTCCCATTCTGCACTGGAGTATAACTCTGACCAACAGCCCCATTGATGATCAACCCGCTGTTACAATCCATCCATTGATATGAGGTTGCATTTTCCAGAGCCGTTAGGGTAATTCCACTTTGAGTTACACTTGTATCTAATAGATTAACAGTTATATACAGTGAAAGGGGTGCTGAATTCCCATTGGCAAAATGAGCAATTACACTGATTACACCGCTCTGAGTCCCGGCTGTTAGATTAATAATATTGCTGTTGCTGCTGCCTGTCCAGCCATTGGGTAAGGTCCAGGTATAACCCGTATTGTTAAGTACCTGCGGAACCATATACGTCTGCGAACTCCCTGCACAAATATCAATACTGCCCGAAACAGGTCCGGGTATTATAATGGTACCCCCGCATGTATCAATCGTAAAGGGCAGGGTATTAACTGCAGTAGTGGAGCCTGTTCCGGTATTCAGGGTATAGCGTAGAAAACAGTTGTTGGAAAATAGTCCGGGAACAGTCCATTGATACGTACCATTATTGGGCAGGTTAGCCGCAACGGTGGTATACGGACCGGCACTGCCGGTGGTCGACAATTCCAGATTGACGGTGGCGGTATTGCCGCTTGCAACCCGGGAGATCCATTTAATAAATTGTACAGATCCATGGCAGTAAAATTCTCCGCCCAATGGAGTGCTCGGCTTAATCCATTGTTCAGTGGTAACCGAATTATTAAGATATACTTTCAGCCGTGCGGTATTTCCCTGTTCAGCCCAGTAGATGATATCGGCCAATCCATTATGGTCGAGATCCGCGCATTTAATATCCCTGCAGATGGTTTCCGGGATCGCCAGTGTTCCGACCTGTGTCCAGGTTCCGCCACCATCTCCTTTATAAAGCGTGATGAGATTGCTTTTCTCGGTAACCAGATCCATAAAACCATCACCATCCAGATCACCCAGCGCCAGATTCCACAGATTCTGGCTGGTGGTAGGCAAACCGCTGGAAATACTGACCCAGGTATTGGTAAAAACATCAAAGGTGTACACATAGGAAATGCCATAATACGCTAAGGCAATATCAGGTGCACCATCATTATTCACATCAGCAATATCGAAATAGAAATAATCATCACTAAACGGAATCCCGGTTTGCATCGGAATAAATTGCCCGGTTCCGGTATTTTGCCAGATCTGGAAAGCCTGATTGTTGAACTGTGTATTGTTGGCAACAAAATCCAAAAGCCCGTCACGGTTAAAATCGGCAAAGCGGAACTGTCCGGTTGAATTCAGATCCAAAGCACCTCCTGCTGTAGTCCAGGTTCCGTCACCATTATTTTTGTAAATCCAGACCCCATCACAACAGCCAAATGAATTGGCTCCGAGATCCAGTAATCCGTCATTATCAATATCTCCAAAATCACAGCCGGACATTCCCCAGCTCTGTCCCTGTAACCCAAGATTATCATCATACGATATCCAGTTGCTTCCGGTACCATCACCCAGAACTACCTCCAGAACCTGATTCCCGAAATCGGTTGAAGAATAATTATGATGAATACCATAGGCTACATCCATAAAGCCATCATTATTCACATCACCCAGAGCTACCCCGCCATATCCGAAATCGCCATTCATGACTTTCGTCCAGGCCGTTCCATTCCCGTTGTTTTTATAAACCATGATTCCGTTTTCGGCTGGTATAAGCGGACTCGAATGATCACCTACCGAAACAATATCAAGATCACCATCATTATCGACATCTCCAATCCGAAACTGGGTAGATCCGCCTTCATAAATATCAGACAGGCCATTACTAACAAGCGTATATGAGAATTGGGCAAAACTGCTGCCAATCCAGAGCAAAATAAAACTGAAAAGAAAGAAATACTTTTTCATAGGATATATCTATTGTTTCATCAGCCAAAAATAGCGCATAATTTTTATTATGCACATCCCCACACAAGCAGATGTGCAGATTTGCA
>CAYLTH010000192.1:0-4967 GCA_964386485.1 uncultured Bacteroidales bacterium
TTCGGCATTCAGTCGCTGGATGAAAAGGTTGCTGATTTTGAGGTGTACCAGTTGGAAAAGCGGTTCAGGTATAATTCCGCTAAACTTAGGGCAGATTTGCCGGATTTGTCGCGGATTTATAAAATTTCGTTTCCGGAAAAATTTTCGATAAACGAAGCTGTCGAATCCTTTTCATCAGATCTAAATGTGGAATATGCTGAAGTCATTGGCGTGGGTCACGCGGCTGAAGTCCCGAATGATGCTTTATACAGCCAGTGCCAGCACCTGCCGCAGATTCATGCGCCGGAAGCATGGGCAATCCATAAAGGTGAAAACGGCACCCAGGAAATCGTCATTGCCATAAACGACAGCGGCGTGGACTGGGATCACGTGGATTTGCAAAGCAACATCTGGCAAAACTTAAGCGAAGATGCCGATGGCGACGGTCATACCATGGAGTTTAACGGCACACAATGGGTGCTCGATCCCGGCGATTTAAACGGCATTGATAATGATGGAAACGGCTATATTGATGATTTGCTCGGATGGAATTATATCACAAACAATGGCGACCCGAATCCAATTCCGGGGAATTCATTTTTTGCCCATGGAACCCACTGCGCCGGAATTTCCAACGGGGTTACCAATAACGGGACAGGTATTGCCAGCGTTAGCTGGAACCTGAAAGTAATGGCGATTTGTGTGGACCAGAACAACAGCTATAATTATGCCTTTGACGGATTGATCTATGCCGCCGAAAACGGCGCTGATATCATTTCAAACAGTTGGTACTGGGGCTACAACTATTCGATAGCCAACCAGGAAGTTGTGAATTATGCAGCAGGGCTGGGAAGTATTATTCTGGCTGCCGCCTTAAATGAGAATATTACAACCCCGGTTTATCCGGCTTCATATCAGAATGTTATTTCTGTAGCTGCTGTTAGTGTAGATGATACAAAAACCTGGTACTCAAATTACAATCTTGCTGTGGACATATCTGCACCTGGTGGTGGCTCTGAGGGAGGAATACTGAGTACAACGCCCGGAAATGCCTATCAACTGATGTCGGGTACTTCCTTGTCAACGCCAATGACGGCGGGTTGTTTGGGTTTATTAAAATCGTATCACCCCGATTGGTCAAATGATCAGCTAATTACGCAGGTGCTCGGAACCGCCGACAGCATTGATTTTCTTAATCCCGGATATGAGAATATGCTGGGATCGGGAAGGGTAAACGCTTATCGGATGCTTTCGGAAGAAAATGTGACGCCTTTCCTGAAATTAGAACTGGTTTCGGTTATTCCCGTTGATGCAAACGGAAATGGAATAAACGAACAGGGTGAAATTGTATCACTCAACTTCGACCTTCACAATTATATGCAATGCTACGGCGCCGGAAATGTAAATGTTTCCATAACTTCCGATGATCCAGATATTGAAATTATCAGTGGAACAGGCATTGTAAACATTCCGCCGGATACGTCTTTTAGCGTTAAAAACCTGTTGCAGGTAAAGATTGTAGCAAATGCAGCTTGTCATATTGCGGATTTGACCCTTCATTTTGATGCGGGAATTCCAATAACGATGGGCAAGGATATTGAGTTTCAGCTTTTGGTTGCCCCTTCCGGCATTTTGGTTTATGAAGGAGAAGAAAAAGGCCAGGGTTACAGCGGCAGTTTTATTGCAGGATTTCTTGATCACCTGGTTTTCGGTTATACCTACACCAACAGCTATCCTTCATTGCTGGGATTTGAAACCGTGTTCCTGTCGTACCGCAATTTTGGAGAAAACTTAGATTTGGGTACGCCCTTTACGCTAAAAAATTCACAGGAAATTGAGAACTATCTGGTAAGCGGAGGAAACCTTTACATAGAGGCGGGTGGCATGTTTTACAAGATGGTGAGTGCTCAGTACCCGAATATCGCAGCAATGAAACTTTTATTTGGCATGTATTCCTATGTGCTTTCAACTGTTCAAAATCCGATAAATGGCCTCACCGGAGGTGCTACGACGCCAATGCAGGGGATGCTATTTAATGCTTCAGATCAGGCATCCAACTGGCATATTGACAAACTGAACCCGAAACCCGGGGCGATTATCCCGTTTACCGAACAGGATTACGGCAATGTTTCCATCATGAACGACGGATCGGCTGCTTACGGGCAGAAAACTTTTTTTATGGGCTATTCCCTGGCTGATCTTCATGACCGGGACACCACAAGTTCGCGATATAATGTTTTGATGAAAACGATGGGATTTTTCGGTTACAGCCTGCCCCAGGGATACCTCCTGTCGAATTTCATTACCGATAAAACCTTGGGTGGGCCGCCGCTTGAAGTTCAGTTTACCGATATTTCGAACAGCGATCCGGCTTATCCTGTCACCTCATGGAAATGGGATTTTGATAACGACGGCACCATAGATTCTGAGGAACAAAATCCCGCGTGGACTTACGACGACGGGGGTTTGTACAGTGTAAAACTGATTGCTTCCAACGGTTTTAAGTCAGATACGCTGGTGAGAGAAGGTTTGATAACCGTAAATTACGGCTACTTTGTTTACGAAGGTATTGCAGGTGGAAACGATTATAGCGGTTCATTTATCAATGATTATCTCCAGGAACGTGATCTTCCGGTAACGTACCGGAACACTTTTCCGGAGACACTGGAAGGATTTACAGCCATCTTTCTTTCTTACGGAAATTATACTTCAGGAAATACAATTTTAGATAATCAAATGGCAGGACTAATTGCCGATTATATCGAAGGTGGCGGGTTTGTTTACCTCGAAGGTGCCGATGCACTGGGGCTTGACCAGGTAAGCAATACGCAATTGCTCGGTTTGTTTGGTTTGGCTTCCGCCGAGGATGGCTCTTCTTCAAATCCGATCAACAGCCTTGAAGGCCAGCCGGATGCTTTGACTGACGGAATGCTTTTTACCGGCAACAGTCAGACCTCCAATTCGTACATTGATAAATATGAACCCGGGGCAAATGCCGTTGCAGATTTTATCGAAAGCGGTTACGGAACGGTGGCGGTACAGCAAACCGTTCCAAATGGCCGCCGGACGTTCTGTTTTTCGTATGCGTTGGCCGATCTCAACGACGGTGAATTTCCAAATACCAGGGCAGAACTTTTGCATCGCCTGATTACTTTTTTTGATGTGTACACTTCAGTTTTGGATATGGAGGCATCAAACACACTAGATTGCAGTGTTTATCCCAATCCTGTAAATTCCAACACTTTAATCAGGTATTTATTGCCGGAAGATTGCCAGGTGACACTTGAAATTTATAATTCAAAAGGTCAGAAAGTTATAGAACCTCTCAGCGAGAACCAAACTCACGGAACACACAGTTTTCGATTAAATACAGCAGGATGGCCGGTAGGGATGTATTATTTCCGGATAAAAGCCGGAAATCAGCTAACTACAAAGAAAATTATGAAAATAGAATAACAGGCATTAGTACTGGAATTCGGATTTAAAATTATTATTTTGCAGAATTACACAAATAGAACAAGAGACCTTTGAAAAATGAATATTTAAACATTCCAAATGCCTTCTAAAAACAAATATTCTTCACACCTTTGTAATACATTGAAAACCGTCGCCAGATATAGCTTTTTGACACTACTGCTGTTCATTTTTTTCAGCGGAAAGACGTTTTCTCAGAAATCAGACGTTGACTCGCTTCGACGATTAATTGCAAATGAAACCAACGATACCAGCAAAATAAAATTGTTGATACAATTCGGTATACGCATTGCTGAGAGCGAAGCTGAACAAGATAGTTGTTTTATGGAAGTATTCGAACTTTCGAAGAAAAACAACTTTCAGTATGGATTGGTTTTTGGTGAGTACCATCAGGGACTTTTACTGGCGCGTGTTGGAAAATATGATGAAGCAATTGAAAAGTATAAAAAATGTATTGATGGATTGGACATATTGAATATTATTCAACACACGGACGGGTTTCCTCTTTGGGATATTCGGAGTCTATTCAATTCAGCAGGCAAACAAGAAGCGAAGTTCCTGTATTATTCTGATAAAATTATTTATTACAAAAGGTTCGGCCCTATCGAAAACACGGCGAATTGTTTTCATGGTATTGCAGGATATTATTGGTACCTTGCCGACTATGACAAAGCGATCGAGTATTATTTTCGTGCCAGGGAAGTTTATCAATCTTTCGATTCGTTTGGCTACGCAAATGAAAACCAGGTTATTGGCAGAATGTACATGGAATGGGGAAATCTGGACAAGGCAGAAGTTTTTCTGAAATCTGCGTTAAAAGATTTAATCAGTTTGAAAAAGAACTGCTTTTACAGTTACCATCAATTAGGTGATCTGAATTTAAAAAAACATGAATACAATCAAGCTCTAAGCTACTACTTTGAAGGAAAGAAATACGTTAGCACGCCGGTTATGCAAGCCATGCATTTTGTAAATTGCGCCGCAGCTCATCTGGAATTAAATTCGAAAGATAGCGCACGATTTTATCTTGATGGAGCCGAGAAGATCAGGCAAAAAGAAAAGCTGGGAATAGCTTACACAAATGGAAATGTTGAGGTTGATTATACCTTCTACAAGTATTATTCTGCAACCGGAAACAATCAGCTTGCCGCTCAACATCTCGAAACTGCTTTGCAGGATGCAAGGATTGAAAGATACTTGCCGCTCATACTAAAATACACCAACGAACTTCATTCTTTCCTCTTGGAAACCGGCGATTCCATCCAATCTCTTCGCTATTTGGTGCAATATCAGACGCTTCAGGATTCTTTAAACAAAATGAGTACGAGAGCGAGGATTGCCTCTTATGAAATTGAGCAGCAACAGCAACAGCAAGAAACTGAAATCGCACAACTTCAGTCCCAGAAAGCAACCCAGCGCAACTATTATCTGATTGGCGGAGCTTTTCTGGTGTTGGTAGTTCTCGCTGCTTTCAGCCGTTTTCGCTATAAACGGAAAAGAGACGAGGAGCAACT
>CAYLTH010000193.1:0-3734 GCA_964386485.1 uncultured Bacteroidales bacterium
CTTCTGCAACGCAAACATTTCATCCCGATACCGTGCGGCCTCCATGAAATCAAGTTCTTTGACGGCATCTTCCATGTGACGGCGGGCTTTATTCACCATTTTCTGCAACTCTTCTTTTGACATATACTGAACAACGGGATCGGCTGCAACATCAATGTTTTCGGGTTGGATATAGGGGCTTGGACCTTTATTCACATCCATCACCGAGGTCTGTCCCATGATGGATTCGGTGGATTTGGTGATCTGGGTCGGGGTAATATTGTGTTCTTTGTTGTAGCTTATCTGTTTCACCCGCCGGCGGTTGGTTTCGTCAATGGTACGCTGCATTGAATCTGTAATCTTATCCGCATACATGATCACTTTGCTGTTGATATTCCGCGCTGCACGGCCTGCTGTCTGGGTCAGAGAGCGTTCCGACCGCAGAAAGCCTTCTTTGTCGGCATCCAGAATAGCCACGAGTGAAACTTCCGGAAGATCGAGTCCTTCCCTTAGCAAATTTACTCCGATCAACACATCGAAAACACCCATCCGTAAATCACGCAGGATTTCTACCCGTTCCAGCGTAATAACCTCCGAGTGAATATAACGGCAACGCACTTCCATGCGGGTCATGTACCTGGCTAATTCCTCGGCCATTTTCTTGGTCAGGGTAGTCACCAGAACGCGTTCATTCCGCGAACGAACCTGTTCAATTTCATCCAGCAGATCATCAATCTGATTGTGGCTGGGCCGGATTTCAATTTTCGGATCCACCAAACCGGTTGGACGTATAAGTTGTTCAACAACAACACCTTCCGATTTGTCGAGTTCGAAATCGGCCGGGGTGGCACTCACATAAATGACCTGATTGGTCATGGCTTCAAATTCATCGAATTTGAGCGGACGGTTATCCATGGCCGAGGGCAGCCGGAATCCATATTCCACCAGATTCAGTTTCCGGGAACGGTCGCCTCCGTACATGGCTCTGACCTGCGGAATTGTCACATGGCTTTCATCAATCACCAGCAGATAATCATCCGGGAAAAAATCCATCAGACAGAATGGCCTGCTTCCCTGGCTGCGTCCGTCAAAATAACGCGAATAGTTTTCAATGCCACTGCAATACCCCAGTTCGCGCAGCATTTCAATATCATAATTCACCCGTTCTTCAAGCCTTTTGGCTTCCAGACCCTTTCCTGTTTCCCGGAAATAGGCCGCCTGCTTGAACATATCCTGCTGAATATCAAGAATGGCGGACTTCATCTTGTCCTGACTGGTAACAAATATATTTGCCGGGTAGATTGCAATATCATCCATTTCCTGAATGCGTTTCCCGCTGATGGGATCAAAGGATTCGATGGATTCAATATCTTCTCCCCAGAAAATAATCCGGTAGCAAATATCGGCGTAGGCCGGGAAAACATCCACAGTATCACCTTTCACCCGGAAATTCCCATGTTTAAATTCGATTTCATTGCGGGAATACAGACTGTTGACCAGATCATGCAAAAAGACGACCTGTCCGTAGCGCTGACCTTTGGATAAGCGGATTACACTGCTCAGAAAGTCATCCGGATTCCCGATACCATAAATGCAGGAAACACTGCAGACCACGATCACATCCCGTCGGCCGGAAAGCAGGGCTGATGAGGCACTCAGACGCAGCTTCTCGATTTCATCGTTGATCGACAGGTCTTTCTCGATATAGGTGTTCGTAACCGGAAGATAGGCCTCGGGTTGGTAATAATCATAATAGGAAACGAAGAATTCAACGGCATTTTCGGGAAAGAACTGCTTGAACTCCCCGTATAGCTGGGCCGCCAGCGTTTTGTTGTGACTGAGAACCAGGGTAGGTTTCCCGGTTTCCTGAATCAGGTTGGCAATGGTAAACGTTTTGCCGGAACCGGTAACTCCCAATAATACCTGGTGTGGATCTCCACGGTCAACGCCTTCCTTGAGTTGGCGGATTGCATCGGGCTGATCCCCGGTGGGATAAAAATCGGAGGTGAGTTTAAAGTCCATTACGGGTTTGAGTTTGCATCCTGAAGCGTAAAGCGGGAAACAATTGGATAATGATCAGAATAGTCAATGGCTGGTCTGGAATATTCAAGGCATTTTAACTGTGGCGAATGAAACATATAATCAATCCGGAACGAAGGGAAAATCCCCCGGTAGGTTTTACCGAATCCATTGCCCTTTTCTACAAAGGCATCCTTCAACCCTTTGGAGATCGTGTGGTAGGTATACGAAGAGGGAGTATCGTTGAAATCGCCGCAAACAATAACCGGGTAGGGGGAGGATTGTATGTGTTCTTCCAGAAAATCAACCTGTTTTCCTCTTTTTTGAAAAGCCCGGTAAAGTTTTTTCAGGATTTTGCCCCATCCTTTTTTGAGTTCTGCCTGATCTTTCTGTTTTCCTATTTCTTCATAGAAATCATAATCTTCATAACTGAAGTGAATCGACTGTAAATGAACATTATACACTCGAACAGTATCTTTTTTGATGAGTAAATCGGTAAAAAGTGTGTAGTTCTGGGATTTCTCCTCCAGACTTATTTTGCCACTGTTGATGATTGGAAAACGAGAAAAAGTGGCAATTCCAAAATGATTGCTTTTCTTTACTGTGAGGAAATAATCCGTTTTGGAGAAATCGGTTTTCAGTAAACTTTTCAGGGTATCCAGAACCGGGAAATACCCGTCATCATTGTGGAAAAATTCCTGAAAGCAATAGATATCTGCATCTGTACTTTTCAGGAAATCGAAGATCTTGTCGCGGGTTTCGCTGTTTTTCGACCAGTTGTAAAGGTCAAACAATCTGACATTGTAATTCACCACTTTAATATTCGGTTCGCCGGAAAGGGTGTTTTCCGATGAATGATTGAACTGGAATAAAGCCCGAAGATGCGGATAACCCAGCAGAATGGCTGCCAGAGAAAGGGTAAACCACAATCGCCCCATTCCCATCCAGGTAATAACAAACAGGATATTGATGAGGAGAATAACAGGATAGGAAATGCCGGCTAAGGCGAGAAAGGTAAATTTTGCGGGGTTTATGTAAGAGGCCAGATAGGATAAGAGAAGTGCTGCAATGGCTATACTGTTCAAAATCAGGATCAACCGGCCGGGAGTCCGCAGACGCTTTGTCGTACTTTTTTTCTTGGTGCCGGCTGCCATTTTCCTTGCTGTCGTTTATTTCTTGCCGGACCGGAACAGAAACTCTTTCTCTTCGCGGCTCAGCCGATCATATCCATAACGCGAAATCTTGTCGAGGATTTCATCTGTTTTCTTTTGTTCTTCCACTTTCCGGGCATTGAAATCTTCATCACTCACCGGTCGTGGATTATGGTAAGTTGATTTAAAGTTACTTTTTTTAGGTTTGCCTGAGCGGAACAAATTCCGGAATGGTTTGGTCAGGAGATCAAATGTGTAGCGTTGATGCTGAAAAAGAGTAATATACAGAAAGCCCCAGATTGCTCCGCCGATATGGGCGATATGTCCGCCTGCATTGCCTTCCCGCATGGTGAGCAGGTCGATGGCCACAAAAGCCAGTGCAACATATTTTAGCTTTACCCTTCCAATCAGAAGCAATTGAATTTCAAAATTCGGGGCAAAGGTTGCAACGGCTACCAATACTGCCAGAACGGAAGCAGATGCCCCGATTGCCAGACTGTTTACAAGCGAATTTGCAAAAACCGGGAAAACATTGTAGGCCAGAATAAAGATCAGCGCTCCGGCAATTCCGCCACCAATATAGAC
>CAYLTH010000193.1:3834-4961 GCA_964386485.1 uncultured Bacteroidales bacterium
ATGATCAAAACCGCGGAAGCAGATCTTCCCTGGAAGAATTGCCGGAGCGAAAAGAGCGGATTGGTCGGATTGGTATACATATTACATCTGATAAGTTTTTCGTCGGTTCCAGATTTTAATCAGGATAAACCCGAAAATCATCCCGCCGAGATGGGCAAAATGCGCCACATTGCTTCCTTTGTCGGTGATACCGGCATATAATTCCAGGGCACCATAAATCATGACAAAATATTTGGCCTTGATCGGAATAAAGAAATACAGAAAAATCAAGGCATTGGGGAACATCATCCCGAATGCAAGCAAAATTCCGAAGACAGCTCCGGAAGCGCCTACAACAACAGGCCCATTGAGAAATTCTCCTCTGTAAAATAAAGCAAAATCAACGGCTTCCTGTAAGGCCGCGTCCTGATCAACACGAACAAGTTGATTAAAGCTTGAACTAAATTCAGCATACCTTACCTGAACTTCGGCAGAAGGTATTTGGAAATCAGGCGAATTGATAAAATTCATGAAACCCGGGATCGTCGGATCATTCAGAAATACGTTTACAGCTTTGGTAACCGGACCGATTTCGAAAAAGTACATCACCAGATAATGAATCAATGCAGCACCAATACCGGTAACCAGATAATAAATCAGAAATCGTTTTCCGCCCCAATAATTTTCGAGTGCATATCCGAACATCCACACAGCAAACATATTGAAAAAAATATGCGAAAATCCACCATGCATAAACATGTAGGTAATGAATTGAAAGGGCTGAAAATCACGGGCTGCGGGATAATGAAGCCCCAGATAATCGGCCAGATCAATATTGAATGCGGTATCGAATGATATTGTGGCAAGGAAAAACAGGAAATTGATGATGAGAATATTCTTCACCACCGGAGGGAGGAGCCTGAATCCCATCGGACTATATTGCTGACCGTTCATGCGTCTGTTTTATGTTGCAATGTACAAAATTATTTGAACCGTTCCCGTATATCTTCGAGACTCATCATGCTGATAACGCGTTTTCCTTCCGGGCTTTGTTCGGGTAACTGACAGGAAAACAGCTCATCAATCAGGTTGTTCATTTCTTCGTCCTTAAGAATCGTGCCGGATTTTATTGACAGACTTTTTGACAG
>CAYLTH010000194.1:0-4949 GCA_964386485.1 uncultured Bacteroidales bacterium
TAGCTTTCGAAAATGAGTTTTGCCAATTCTGCGGAGGGCAGGTTTACATCGAGTTGAACTGCCGAAGTATTAATGACTTTAAGAAGATCTTCCTTTGCATTTTTAATGAGTTCCCAGGATTTCTCACTGACATAAATCTGCTGACTCAGGTTATGTTCATATTCATCCCGCACGGTTTGCAGCAAGGCTCTTTGCAGGTCAATCACAGTCATGTTGGGTTGGCTGATCCGCATAATCATGTTTGAAGGAGAAATTCGCTCCAGAAAAAGGATAAGCCGTTCATAGGCTTGCAGGCGTATCGGGGTAAGCATTCCCCGGTTTAAGGCTTGTTTTTCTTTTTCAAGCTTGCGTAATTCTTGTGTAAGAAATTGATTTACAAGATAATATGCAGTCGCAAAAACGACAAGCGAGGGGATAACATATTTTAAAATTTCTAAAATTGCAGTCATTGGAACGGGTTTAGATCACAAATTTGCGAATTAAGAATGATAAGCCGTCTGTTTTTTCATTAACAATTTGCTTTTTTTGCTATTTTTGACGGCAAAACCCGCACTACTAAGATTATTACACATGGAACTATTATCAAAACGCGTTAACCAACTCGCCGAGTCAGAAACTCTTGCCATGACCAGGATTAGCAATCAACTGAAAGCCCAGGGGCATGATGTGATCAACCTGAGTATCGGGCAACCCGATTTCAACACCCCACAGTACATTAAGGATGCTGCTGTTGAAGCCCTGGAGAAGAATTTTACGTTTTATCCACCGGTTCCGGGTTATCTGGATTTGCGCGAGGCCATTTGTCATAAGTTTAAACGCGACAATGAGCTGGATTATACTCCGGCACAGATCGTGGTTTCGACGGGTGCCAAGCAGAGCCTGGCCAATGTAGTGATGTGTATGGTTGATCCGGGTGAAGAAGTTATTCTGCCTGTCCCGTATTGGGTAACCTACAAAGAGCTGGTTAAACTGGCCGAAGGGGTCATCGTTCCGATTAAATCATCGGTTGATGATGATTTCAAGATAACTCCCGCTCAGCTGGAAGCGGCTATTACCCCGAAAACCAAACTGTTTATTTTCAGCAGTCCGTGTAATCCGTCCGGGACGGTATATTCACGCGATGAGTTAAAGGCGCTGGCAGCGGTTTTTGAGCGTCATCCGCATGTGTATATTGTTTCCGATGAGATTTATGAGTTAATCAATTTCTGCGGCAAGCATGAAAGTATTGCCCGCTTTGATTCGATCCGGGAACGGGTTATAATTATAAATGGTGTATCCAAAGGCTTTGCCATGACCGGCTGGCGTCTGGGGTATATGGCTGCTCCGCTTGCCATAGCGCAGGCCTGTGATAAACTGCAGGGACAGATCACTTCCGGTACCTGTACGATTTCTCAGCGTGCATCGGTAGCAGCCATGAACATGAATCCGGTGTCGGATACGGATTTATACAATATGGTAACAGCATTCAAGGAAAGACGTGATTATTTGCTTGAAATTTTGCGTGAGATTCCCGGATTGAAGACGAATATTCCGGACGGCGCTTTTTATGTTTTTGCAGATTGCACCGAGTTTTTTGGAAAAGCAGATGGAGAAAACGTGATTAAAGACGCCAATGATCTGAGTTTTTATCTCATGTACAATGCACATGTAGCCACGGTTTCGGGCACAGCTTTCGGGGATCCCGATTGTATCCGGTTCTCCTATGCTATTGATAAGAAAGATCTTCGTGAAGCGGTAACCCGGATCCGGACCGCTTTAGAGAAGCTGAGTTAAGCTTATTTAGGTGCCGGCAGATTAATTTTCAGGCACAGTTCATTCAACTGTTCATCCGCAATTGTTGCAGGGGAATCGATCATGGTATCCCTGCCGGAGTTGTTTTTGGGGAAGGCAATGAAATCGCGGATGGAGTCGCTGCCGCCGAATATGGCGCACCAGCGGTCAAAACCAAATGCAATACCTCCGTGAGGTGGCGCTCCAAATTCAAAGGCATTCATCAGGAAGCCAAATTGTTTCTGGGCATCTTCATCTGTAAAGCCCAGGATACTGAACATTTTTTTCTGCAGGTCTTTATTGTGAATACGGATTGAACCACCGCCGATTTCAACACCATTGATAACAAGGTCGTAGGCATTGGCCCGGATTTTCCCGGGATCGGTATCCAGATAGCCGATATCTTCCGGTTTCGGGGAGGTAAACGGGTGGTGCATGGCGTAAAAGCGACGGGTTTCTTCGTCCCATTCAAGCAATGGAAAATCAACAACCCAGAGCGGGCGGAATATCGTATTGTCGCGGAAACCAAGCTGGCTGCCCATTTCGAGGCGAAGTTCGCTGAGGGCTTTGCGGGTTCTGGTCGTTTTGCCGGCCAGAATCAGCAGCAGATCACCGGGTTTTGCATCGAAAGCATCTGCCCATTTTTTCAATTCTTCCGGAGTATAAAATTTGTCGACCGATGATTTCAAACTTCCATCCTGAGCATAGCGGACATAGATCAGTCCACCGGCACCAACCTGCGGGCGTTTAACAAAATCGGTGAGGGCATCAAGTTGTTTGCGGGTATATTCAGAACAGCCTGCTGCATTGATTCCGATGACGCTTTCTGCTTCATCAAATACTTTAAAATCATGGCCTTTTACGAGTTCGGTAATCTCTGTAAAAGCCATGCCGAAGCGCAAATCCGGCTTATCATTGCCATAGAGGCGCATGGCTTCATCGTAGGTCATGCGGGCAAAAGGTCCGGGATCCGTGCCTTTGACCACTCTGAACAGATGGCGGGCCAGTCCTTCAAAGGTATTCAGGATATCTTCCTGGGTCACAAAGGCCATTTCACAGTCGATCTGGGTGAATTCAGGCTGGCGGTCGGCCCGTAAATCCTCATCGCGGAAACAGCGGACAATCTGGTAATAGCGGTCGTAACCGGCCACCATCAGGATTTGTTTGAAGGTTTGCGGAGACTGGGGTAAAGCATAAAACTCACCTGCATTCATGCGGGACGGGACAACGAAATCGCGGGCACCTTCGGGTGTTGACTTAATCAGATAAGGGGTTTCAATTTCGATAAATTTTTGCTGATCAAGGTAGTTGCGGGTTTCGATGGCCATGCGATGCCGCAATTCCATATTGTCGCGGAGTTGCGGGCGGCGCAGGTCAAGATAGCGGTAGCGCATGCGGAGTTCATCTCCACCATCGGTATTGTTTTCGATGGTAAAGGGAGGGATGATGGATTCATTCAGGATCTGCAGGGATTCAATTTCAATTTCAATTTCTCCGGTTGGGATTTTCGTGTTTTTGCTGCTGCGTTCGATCACCTTTCCACCGGCCTGAATCACAAATTCGCGGCCGAGTTTACGGGCCTGCAGGCATAATTCGGCATTGGTTTCCATATTGAAAGCCAGCTGGGTAATGCCATAGCGGTCGCGTAAATCAATAAAAGTCATTCCGCCAAGGTCGCGGGAGCGTTGCACCCAACCACTGAGCGTTACTGATTTTCCGGTGTCTTCGATGCGGAGTTCCCCGCAGGTATGTGTACGTAGCATAGTGATTTGTTTTTCAGCCCGCGAAATTAGTTAAAAATATGCAAGGCAGGATTAGATTTTCACAAAACGAGCGGGCTTAACCGGCCTGCCCATGAAATGGATGGAATAAACGCCCGGGGCGAGGTCGGAAATGTTTAGTGGCTGCTGATTGTAAAGTTCGATTTCTTTGATAATCTGACCGTTGCTGTTGATTATTCTAAGTTGAACAGGTTCTGTATAGTTTTCTCTTGTCATAATCTGAAGCGATTCTGCAGCAGGATTAGGATAAATCCGGAAATCCGGTCCGGGTGCGATGCTGTTATCCCCCATAAACAGGGGCAGGAGGTTCACAGTTCTGACGATATCCACAGCATTGGTGTCGGGTGTATTATCATAGAGGATCATTTTCAGAATATACGCACCGGGAGCCAGTCCCTGTGTATTCCAGACTCCAAGGGTATCGGATTCCTTTTCGGTGAGCATAAGCGGTCCTATCGGTGTCCAGACGGTATCCAAATCCTTCCGGTAAAACAATCTGTAGGCGTAAAAATCCATCAGGGTACTTGTCGGGGTTTTGTTGATACTGGCAGTTCCGGTAACAGGTATTTCAAGTCCGGCAAAGGCATCCTGGACCGGGTTTATGGTAGCTGTCCAGATGCAGGCTTTATCGAGGAGGATGGGTGGTTCTGCCAGCGTCGACTGCAGAATCATCATGATGGAATTCCCTTGAGCCTGAACCTGTCCGTTGGTGACGGCATTATAGCCCAGCAGCAGTATACCGTTGCGGTCGCTGCGGATGGAGGAGCTCAGGGAGGAGAAACCCATGAACAGAAAAGTGGTATCCACAGCCCATACATAACCGCCGGATCCATCAGCAAATACGCTGGTCAAGTCACATCGGGAGCGGTTCATGGTTCCGATTTCCCCTAAAATACAGCTTTGAACCTGAATAAAGGAATCGTCCATGGGATAGAGGCTCCAGGTCATCACACTGCTGTTGATCAATTGCAGGTTGCGATCATTTAAACCGGCCGTGAAGTTAGCATAGGTACTGTTGTTCACCAGACCGTTCACCATGACCGTATCATTCCCTTCAAACCACAGTCCTATGGCGCGTAATTCTGAGTTCTGGACCACCACATCGGAACCTCCGGAGGGCATGAGTGCCCACCAGACTTCCTCACTTGAGTTCACTTCAACCGAGTACATCAGTCCACTGGAACCGGGTTGATTGGGTATAAACTGATACTGGCTGACGAGCGTTCCATCCGGGAAATCAATATGCAAAGAAGCCTGGTCCGGTATCTGATGCCAGAGCAGCAAGGTGTTTACATTCGAGAATGACAGATTGCAGGTATCAGTTATGACATACTCACCAGCCTGATTGCAGCCGTCCATGCTCATGCCGGCCTGCCGGTAAAATCCATTGGTTGTAAA
>CAYLTH010000195.1:0-4895 GCA_964386485.1 uncultured Bacteroidales bacterium
CCGGTCAGGCTCCAGGCATTCCCATTCGCATCTATATGTTGAACATACACATCATTCATCATGAGACTCAATGGATTGGATGTAGTAAATGGCAGGAAAAAACCGTCAGCCTGATCGGATTGAATTTTTGGAAAGAAGAAAAAGCTGATGGTTTTTGAGGAAACAGGAATGGCGGCAGTCCAAACAGGATTTCCTTGTATATCAAATCGTTGTGCGTATTGCGTGGAGGTTACTCCGGGGAAATTTCCGGATTCTTCGACATATTGAAGAATAATGTCATCGGAGCCGCTGGCAACCATTGATGGTCTCGAATATTTCTTAATGGTACTGTTAATCCGGTGTAAGGCTGGCCACATGCTGGTACCAGAAGCAGATAATCTTCTGAAAGATACCCATTTAGAACTGCTGCCTTGTGCGTTCCACGCAATGATAACATCATTTGAGTTGGTAATGCCGATGGCTGGAGCCATCCCGGACAGAGCCAATGAATCCGTCAGCACGATTCCATCCGGTCCCCAGATAAAATTGCCGGCCTGACCGATTTTGTAGGCAACAACCTGCATATCTCCGGTACGTTCATCCTGAAATGCAACAATGGCGTTGCCTTCTTTGTCAGAAGCCAGATCATAGCGGTATAGTGCACTGTTTTGCGGATGGTTGCTGATGACAATTCCATTGGGTGCCCAAAGTGCAACACCGTTTGAATCAAGGAGTTGCATTTTAAGCTGATATTGTCCCGCATAGGAATCAAACCAACTGATAAAGGTTTGACCGTTCAGGCCTGCAGTGGTCAGAGGAGTGGCTTGTTCAGTGCCGGCACTGTCCTGTACTGTTGTGTTAATCAATACATTGCTTGTCCATTGAGCAAAAAGAACAGGAGAAAAAATCAGAAAAAACAGGATTGCAACAAAGACTTTTTTCATCTCATTAAATTTTAGGTGGGTTCAGACCTCTAAATTAATTAATTTTGGCTTTCAGATTATTTGAAAATAAAATCCAAAGTCAATGAAGCTATACGGGATTATTATATTATTGTTTTTCACTTACACGATTAATGCTCAAACAGTTATACAGGATACAGTAAAACCCAGGCCATCCTATATTCAATTCCTTCAAATTATTGATGGTTCATTTAGTGATACGCTTGTACAGCATGTATGGTTAATCGGCAATCCTGATTGTCATCGCTGTGATGATGTAAAGGCCAAATTGAAGGAATTTCAAATTCCATATACCGAATTTGATGTCCGCGACAACGAACTTTTGGGTATTACCTATGAATTGGTCAGGAAGTACGAAAAATCAGAGAAACTGGCCTTTTCATTTCCTATTGTTGTGGTGAATAAACGTGTTTTTTACAATTTCCCTGATATAGCCGTTATGGTAGAGGAAATTAAGAAAATAACTGCAAATTAATCCATTACATCTTTTTTCTTGGTATCATGGATGTGTCGAACGGACAAATTCTGACATTTTTGTAGTAAAACCGGATAATATCTTCATAATGGTATCCTTTTTTTGCCATGTTGATGGCGCCTTCCTGACTGAGGCCTACTCCGTGCCCAAACCCTTTGCCTTTGAAAATAACCTGATCGCCTTGTGTGTTGATATCGAAATAGGTTGACCGTAATTTAAAGTCGTTGCGGATTGCTTTCAACGGGATACTATCGCCCAACGTAGTTTTTCGTTTATCTTGTTTAAAATGAAGCACTTCTTTCTTCTTCACACTGTCGTGAACAGGGTATTTGTACTTCTCCCTGAGGTAGTTAAGCCATTCTTTCTTTGGGATTTTCTTTTCCCATTTTGCCATGGGCATTGTAACACTGAAGCTGTCGTTTACTGCTTTCAGATAGGAAGAGGGAAGGCTCCAGACATCTTCCGAGTTCGTTGTTTCACCTCCGCTGTTCGAGTGAAAAGCGGCTGAAATCAATAATCCGGAACTGTCGACAATTACTTGTCCATGTGTGTTTTTCACTGCTTCGAGTATCAATGGATGCGTGCATACTCCCCTATATAATTGACAATGAACCTGATCGCATTGGTGATATTTTTCTGTTTCATGTTTTCGCATATTGCGGATTGCGTAGGTGCGGGAGATGAGAGCCTGAATTTTGTAGAATTCAAGGGATTCTTTTGATCCGGTTTCAGAAAGGACAGCACCCGCAACAAAGTTTTCAAGTCGAACCCGGTTTATTATTATCAGTTCTCCTTTATCAGCATAAACGATGAGGTGATCAGTGTATTTCCGTTCTTCTTTAGGTGCCTTTATACGAATCTGTGTTTGTTCTGAACCGGCAATAAAATAAAGGGTGTCAAAATTTCCGATCACTGCATTCATTTTACTGATCATTACTTTTTTACCACCTGCTTTTAGACTTATTCCAAGGTTTTGGTTGAGTTCGGTAATTTTATTTCCGTTATTGAAAACAGCATACGAACCGTTTATACACTGGATCTGAGCAGCATACAGGTTTCGGTGGGTGAAAATCCGGACTTTCAGGTATACACTATCGGTCTGAGCTAGTAAGCGGGTTGTACCCATTACCGAAACTAAGCAAATCAGAATTAGAATTAACCGTTTGATTATGAATTGCTTAATCATGTTCCCTTAGCATCTGGTTAATTTTCACCGCAGTTCGTTCGGAAGCACCCGGGCCGCCTAAAATACGCCAGAGTTCGTTGTAATCCTGAATAATTTTATTTCTATATGATTCATTATGAAGAAGTTCGCTTAATTCATCCTGCAGATTCTGCGTCGTAAGTCCGCTTTGAACCAGTTCCTTCACAACAGACTTATCCATGATCAGGTTTGGTAAACCGATGTATTTTATATTGACTATCCTTTTTGCGATGGCAAACGAAATCGGACTTCCTTTGTAACAGATAACCTGTGGAATTTTAAACAAAGCTGTTTCGAGACATGCCGTTCCTGAAGTTACAATGGCCGCATGGGTATGTCGCAGTAAATCATAGGTTTGTCCATAGATCACTGGTATGGATGTAGTCTTCAGGATTTCGTGGTAGAATTCGGGGTCAAGTGATTTAACTCCGGATATAACCCATTGATAATCAGTGTCAATTCCGGGTATTACTTTTAGCATCTCCGGAAGTATCCGTTTAACTTCCTGTTTACGGCTTCCGGGTAAAATGGCAATTATTTTTTTATCCGGTAATTGATTCCGTTTCAAAAATTCAGTCCGGTCGTTTTGGTCATGAACAGGTGAAATAATATCCAGAAGTGGATGTCCAACATATTCAACATCAATATCATAGGTGGCATAGAATGCTTTTTCGAATGGAAGAATCACAAACATCCTGTCGACCACTTTTTTAATGGTATATACACGTGATTTCTTCCATGCCCAGACCTGAGGCGAGATATAGTAGAAAACCTTCAGTCCGTGATCATGCGCAAAACGGGCAATCCGCAGGTTAAAGCCCGGATAATCGATCAGAATAATGGCATCGGGTTTGAAGGTCAGGATATCTTTTTCACAGAACTTTATATTCTGCATAATGGTTCTGATATTCATGATAACCTCGGTAAATCCCATGAATGCCAGGTCTTTATAATGTTTAACAAGAACACCCCCTTCGGCTTCCATACGCTCTCCGCCCCAACAACGGACCTGAGCAGCGGGTTCGGTTTTCCGGATAGCTTTTATCAGGTTAGACCCATGCAAATCACCGGAAGCTTCACCGGATATCATGTAATATTTCATGTCAGATGGCTTTCAATCCGGGTAAGATCGAACTTTCGAATTGTCTGTTGAGGAGAAAAAAGATCATGATCAAAACAAAGGTAACCAGGAGGATTCCTTTTCCGGTTTCCTGAAATTTGAGGTTGTTGAAATAATACCGGATCCAGATAAAATTAAGAACCACTGATAGAATTATCAGTGAATTCTGTGTCATAAAAGGTACCATTCCGCCAATTTTCACGACCAGGAAAATAATCAGATACAGCACACCGAATACAGCCAGGGGAGAGCCCAATCCCAGTTGAATACCAAACGAAGTTTTATCTTTTTTAAACATGATTTTCAAGGTGTTTGAGTGTTGCAATCTGATGATGTGAAGTCAGATCCAGCATAATAGGAACTACGGAAATGTAGTTATTTTCGAGTGCCCAGGCATCGGTTCCGGCTTCAGCTTCCAGGCTAACAAAACTACCGGCAAGCCAGTAGTAGGGGCGTTTACCCGGATCGAACCGTTCTTCCAGGTGTTCATCCCAGAAACCTTTTCCCATGCGGCAAACCTGAATTCCTTTTAACTGATCGAATGGAACATCCGGAATATTCACATTCAGGCAGGTGTATTTTTCGATCCCATATTCAAGAACCTGTGCGATAATTTTCCGGATAAAGGGTACACCGGGTTCAAAATCAGCATCATGATCATAACTCAAATGTGAGAAACCGATGGCAGGAATACCAACCATGGCGGCTTCATTGGCAGCAGCCATTGTACCGGAATACAGGATGTTAATTCCTGCATTTGAACCGTGATTAATACCCGAGAGCACAAGATCCGGTTTCTGTTTGAGGATAACTTTCTCGCCCAATTTTACAGCATCGACCGGTGTACCATTGCATGAATATTCTTCATAATCAGGCTCTTTGCAGATGGTTTTATAGCGTAACGGACTGGCGACTGTAACAGCATGACTCATCCCGCTCTGTGGTTTATCAGGGGCAACAACAACAACACGTCCAAATTCACGGGCTACCCGGATGAGTACCCGAAGTCCGGGTGCATGGATGCCATCATCATTGCTTATTAATATTGTAGGTTTAATCATTTTGTATTTGAGTTTTCGTATGCAAAAGTAGGAACAAAACTGGCTTCTTTTATTTATTGATCTCTGTAACGCCTGCTGTAACTACAAATTTCAT
>CAYLTH010000196.1:0-4873 GCA_964386485.1 uncultured Bacteroidales bacterium
AAAAGGAAAAAGGAAAAAGGAAAAAGGGAAAAGGGAAAAGGAATCATTTGCCCGGGAGGGTCTGAATACCACATCAGCACATCAGCACATCTCCATATCAGCAAATCAGCACATCTTTTTCCCGATGTCATGCCAAAAGTGTAAATCATGTAATTAAAACATTGAATGGTGTAAATCGCAGGCTCCTGGCTGCTCTACCTTTATTTCAGGAATATATAAATTCAAACTTCATTGTTAATGTATTGATATTTAAGTTTATACAAAATTTCTTTTAAACCTTGAACAGTCCATATATGAGAAGAATATTCTTAGTTTGTCTGATAATACTCGTTTCCGTTTTTCTATTGAACGTATCCTGCTCGCCGGATGGGAAGCACGAAAATAACAAAATTGCGGAGGACAATCTGCATGGCGTTCTGAATCAACAGAAAAATCTACCTTTCGACAGTTCGCGTCTGACGGCCTTTTTCCGGAGCTTTCCAAAACTGCAAAAATATCAGAAGGATGTTTCGGAGGTTTACAGGCAACATCAGTTTACACAAATCTGGTTTGATGAAGAAGGCGTAATTGAATTTGGATATACCCTTTATAACAGAGCCAGTGAGTTGAAGGCCGAAGGGATATCTTCTGTTTTCCCGTATCAGCTGATGATTGATGAGATCTTTGATACCGAAAAAGGTGATAAACTCTCCGGGATCGAGACAGAAATTATGTTAACCAACCTCTATCTGTTTTACACCGAAAAAGTATACTCCGGTCTGGGGGATTCAACAAGTACAGCTTTGGGCTGGCTTTTACCCCGTAAACAGATCTCCTATTCCCGCTTGCTGGATTCGGTGATGTCGGACGAACAAGTGCTTAATCATGACAAAAAGGTGCTGTACAGTCAATATTACAAATTGCGGGATATTCTTAAACACTACCAAAAAATTGAAGCCCAGCGAAGATGGAAAATATATGCCATTGATCCTGAACAAATTGCAATACCAACGTATAATCGCGCATTGAATTTATCGACTGCTGATCGTATCAAAAAAATCATTGTAAACATGGAACGGTGCCGGTGGATCTCGGCGGAAATTGATCAGGAAAAGGAATTCATCATGGTGAATATCCCTGCCTTTACGCTTAGCCTGGTAAAAAATGGGAAAACAGCGCTGGAATCCCGGGTAATTGTTGGTAATAGTTTGAATAAAACCGTCATATTTAAGGGGATGATGAACCAGATAGTCTTCAGTCCCTATTGGAACCTCCCGCAAAGTATTGTGGATGATGATGTTATCCCCGGAATTGCCAAAAACCGGAATTACCTCAAAAATCATAATATGGAATGGAATAACGGGCTGGTCCGCCAGAAACCCGGGAATAACAATTCTTTAGGGCTAGTCAAGTTTATCTTTCCGAACTCAGCAGATATTTATTTGCACGATACCCCATCCAAAAGTTTATTTGAAAAGCAAAGCCGGGCATTCAGTCATGGATGTATCCGGGTTAAAAAACCGCGGGAACTGGCCATCACAATTTTAAAAGGAGACCTGAACTGGACGCCTGAAAAAATTGATGCAGCCATGCATTCAGGAAGAGAACAAGCCTATTCACTACAAATAAAAATCCCGGTCTATATTACCTACCTGACTGCCTGGGTTGATGAACAGGGGAGAATAAATTTCTATGCGGATATATACAATAGAGATGCCAGGCTTGCAAAACTGCTGATTGCTTCAAAATAATGATAATCAGTGGCTTATTCAATCAGATTGATGCACTTATAGAAACGACTCCGGTACAATTTTGAGTCCAGATCGCTGATGGTTACTGCATAAGCCTTGCCGATGGTGTGCCCAGGTATTGTTTTGCATAGGCTACCAGCGCAGTCCTGTCCTGGTCCGGTATAGTGTATACCGGATTCCATGAAGAAGGATAATAGATGACCTCCTGGCATCGGGATGAAAAGGATATCAGCAAGGCAATAATAAGGACATAGAATCTGTTTGGCATCTGCAGTAAGGATGATCTTGTAAAGATACGAATCCGGATGGTCAATTATTAATTAATTCATTCTAAAATAATTACCTACCTTTACCGAATGGTCAAACACCTTTTGATTCTGTTGTTTCTTTTCTTTCCTGTTTTAAATAATCTGGGATCCGGCACTCCGGTCCGATCCGTTGAAACGCAAGCTGACCTTTATACAAAGCTGAATTTATCATCTCAGGGACTGTCCTGTCAGGTTTTTGAACTGGCCATGAAAGGTCACCAGAAACTTGCAGATGAACAAAAACTCCGGAATTCCGATATCCTTACGATCGTGGACTTTTCTCAATCAAGTAAGAATAAGCGGATGTATGTTATTGATCTGGTGCATCAAACGCTTTTGTTCAACACATACGTTGCACATGGCAGGAATACCGGGGATGAGTTTGCAAAGCATTTCTCCAATGTTTCCGGATCTTTCCAGAGTAGTCTGGGTTTTTATGTTACGAAAGCTAAAATAACGGGCTCACATGTTGGAGTATCACTTATTCTCGATGGAATGGAGAAGGGGTTCAACGACAATGCACTGCAAAGGCAGATCATTGTACACGGTGCAGAATATGCTACCGAGAAATTCATTCAAAAAGCAGGGCGTCTGGGCCGAAGTTATGGCTGTCCTTCGCTCCCTCCCGATATGATAAAACCTGTTATTGAGACCATTAAAGAAGGAAGTTGCCTGTTTATCTATTGTCAGGATGATGATTATATGCGTCGTTCAAAATTGCTGAATTAACAAGGGTGCAATAATTCTCCATTTGCAGTTAATATTCGGTACAAACCGTGAACTTATTTAGAATGATTCTTGTTAAGAGATATAGAAACTACTCTTAAACAAGAAAATATGAAAAACAGGCTTCTTCTCGCGGTTTTCCTCCTGAGTGCAGCAACGCAGGCACAGGTAACGATTGACTGGTACAATGATCCGGGAGGAGTGGCTATTGCGATCGACTCTTCTGATAATACGTACACAGCAAACTGGGATTACAATCCTGCAGGTGATATTTTATTGACCAAGCGGAACTCCTCGGGCAGCGTTTTATGGAATGCTTCATTCGACAATACTGATCAGACGCGGCATGAAGTGGCGACATGGGTTGAAACTGACCATGCCGGTGATATTCTTGTTTCAGGAACCATCCGGTCGGGGTTCTCAAGTCCGGAGAATGCAGCCAGTGTGCTGATGAAATTCAATGCGGAAGGTACTTTGCTCTGGCGAGTTGTGTATGACAGTCAGTTTGATGGTTCTTCCACGCGCAAATGTTTGGTGGATGCCAATAACAACATTTATGTGCTGGGCATCGGCACAGGACCAAATGGCCAGGTTACGCGGGTTAAAAAATTCGATTCCGCCGGGAATATCGTGTGGGATTATTTTGATTCCGGGATAGGTGCTCCTGTAAATTTTAAGTTAAGTCCTGACAATCAAATTATTATCATTCACCGTGGAATAACAGGAAATTTTAACGCGTATTCTAAAATCGATTTGAACGGAAATAACATATGGAGTATCAACTACATAATCAGTCTGGCTTCCGGGGATGCATCCGGAGATGCTGCAGGATGTACCTATATTATTAATACAAATCAATCCATGACGAATCCGGGCAGTACACTTTTCAAAGTGAGCCCTACCGGGGGAACCTTGTGGTCGCAGACCAATTTAATCCTGGGAAACCGTGTTGAAACCGGCAGTGATCAAAACCCGGTTATCAGCGGATATCCTGCAGCGGGTTATGGCACAGCGATGCTAAAATACAATCAAAGCGGGACATTACTCTGGCAGAATCTGGATGCCGATGGTCCGGGAAATGCTTTTCTTGCTCATGCCCAATTAAAGCTCGATCCCCAGAATGCGGCTTATCTGGCGGGAAGTACCATGTCGCAGATGGGATTGTGCAAAGTTAATCCGGATGGAACATTGGCCTGGACAACGACCATTCCGTTTGGATACCCTGCCTGCCATGTTTTTGGCTCCGACAACAGCGTTTACATAACCGGCGGGACCACCGCGAAACTGGGACAAACCGTTACAACCGGCCTGGAGGAGCCCAACATGAAAGGATCAGCCTTTGATGTTTATCCGAATCCGGTCAATGAGCATGTAAGCATCACATTACCAAATAATTACCCATCCTATACATTTGAAATTTTCAACCTTACCGGACAAAAAGTGTATGCTGCTGCAGGGATTATTGATGCATCAGAAACCGGTCAGCTGACTATCAATCTGAAAGAACTAAAACCAGGTATTTACTTTTGCAGGATTACATCCGGAGAATTCACTGAAACACAGAAACTGTTTAAGAAATAGCGAAATTAATTCGTTGCTATGTATACTTTTGCATACTTGAATTTTGACTATGCGGGAGATCATCATTGAGAATGCTTACGAGAATAACTTAAAGAATATATCGGTAAAAATCCCTCATTATCAACTGATTGTTGTAACCGGAGTTTCGGGGAGCGGCAAAACCAGTCTGGTATACGATGTGTTGTGTGCGGAAGGACAACGCCTGTTTACCGAAAATTTCAGCGGTGGCCGGAATTCGGGCACAAAACTCACCCGGCCGAAAGCTTCCCGGATCGAAGGATTGTTTCCGGTTATTGCCATCGGTCAGAACAATGTGGTGCGGAGTCCGCGGTCAACGGTGGGGACACTCACCGGGATTTATGACTTCTTAAGACTGCTTTTTGCCCGGCTGGGTACCTCTCCGGATCCGGATCTGCATCTCCACCGCAGCCTGTTTTCGTTTAATCTGCCGGATGGATACTGCCCTGCCTGCAAAGGACTTGGAATTCAGGATCATATTGACCCGGCGATGCTCATCGGGGATGCCGG
>CAYLTH010000197.1:0-4792 GCA_964386485.1 uncultured Bacteroidales bacterium
TTGAAACCTGGATGCGGGAGTTAATTATCTGAAAATCAGTTTCCTGCGCAAACAGAAAATTCAATGTTTGCCCAAGGAAAAACAAACTGTAAATCAGAATTCGTATGCAATTCAGGTATCCGGGGTGATTCATCTTGTAATTTCTTAATAGCCCATACATTATTAACAACTATCAACTATCAACTATCAACTATCAACTTGGTTTGCAGATTATTTTTTCAATATTTCAATCAGTTCTTTATTGATATAAAGTGTTTCTCTCCCAACTTTCTGAGATTCCAGAACTCCAATTCTTTCTAATTCTTTTAAATATCGAGAAGCTGCTTTTCTTTCAACATGGAGTCTGTTTACGATAAAATCAATTTTTGAATAGGGCTGTTCAAAAAGTAATTCAACAAGTTCTTTTCTGTAAATCTTTGGGGATTCTTTCTGAACTTTAATTATGGTTGTATCCAGCAGACCCTTTATGTTCGTTATCCTCAAAATAGTATCTTTCGATGTGCTTTCAACCGCTCTCAGCATGAACATAATCCAGTCTTCCCATTCGCCATTACGATTCGTTGAATTGAGTAAACGGTAATATTCTGGTTTGTTTTCAATGATATAAGAGCTTAAATATAAGATCGGAACGTCAATCAATTCATTCAGGATCAGGTAAAGAATGTTCAGAATCCGGCCCGTTCTTCCGTTGCCGTCGTAAAACGGGTGAATGCTTTCAAACTGATAATGCAGTATTGCAAGGTTAATGAGTGGTGATATCTCATTGTCATTCTGGTTGTAATGAGTTATGAAATTGGACAGTAATTCGAGGATTTCCGACTGATCCTGCGGTGGAGTATAAACAATTTCTCCAGTTAGGTCATTCTTGAGGACAGTTCCGGGTGTACTTCTGATACCTGCCATATTATCAACTAATTCCTGTTGAATACTGACAATGTCATTAACCCGGATAAATCCTTGTTTTTTTGCAATGTCAAATCCGGAGAATATGGCTTTACGGTAGTTAACGACTTCTTTTATTTCAGCAGACAGGATTGATTTATTAACAGCCAATGCTTTGTAAAGCTCGTCTTGCGTGGTTATAATATTTTCAATTTCAGAGCTGTCTTTTGCCTCCTGAAGTACAATTGCATTAGTAAGCATAGCCTGATTCGGTATTGTCTTTGCAATTCCTTTTAGTTCAGCCAATGCTGCTGTTGATTTGTTGGTCTGTCTTAAAATTTCAAAAGTCTCCACTTTTTCCCGGGGTGGAGGAAGATATTCGAGTTTGAAATGTGGTGTATTTTGTCCCATATTCTTTTTATTTGTCCCAAAAATACAAAAAATGGTACAGGTGTCAATTTTTACATCGCTTTTTCTTACTTTTGTCTCATGAACGAACGTATAGCCCGCCTGCGTAAACAAAGTGTTGAAACATTGCCCTCGGTTTCGATTGAACGGGCATTGCATCAGACTGCTTTTTATAAGGAGAATGAAGGGAAATATCCGGTGCCGGTAATGCGGGCCTTGCAGTTTCTTGATCATTGCTCGAAGAAGACGATTTATATCGGTGCAGATGAATTGATTGTTGGGGAACGCGGGCCCAAACCCAGGGCGGTTCCTACCTTTCCGGAGCTGACCTGCCACAGTGTAGAGGATTTCCGGGTGCTGAATACGCGTGATCAACAGCGGTATTTTGTGGATGAATCGGATATACTTTTGTATGAAAAAGAGGTGATTCCTTACTGGCAGGGGCGTACGATGCGCGAACGGATCTTTGCCCATGTACCCGACACCTGGCGCAATGCCTACGAAGCAGGGCTGTTTACCGAATTCATGGAACAACGGGCGCCGGGACATACGACGCTGGATGGTAAAATATACCGACTAGGGATGCGGGATTTTCAAAAGCAAATCCGCGAACACCTTGCCCGGCTTGATTATTTAAACGATCCGGAAGCCACGGATAAGTCGGAACAACTGAAAGCAATGGATATTGCCTGCGAAGCCATTATTGTATTTGCGAACCGGCATGCAGACCTGGCTGAACAGCTTGCTGATGAAGAGAAAGAGGAGGGGAGGCGAGCTGAATTACTTCATATTGCTGAGGTTTGCCGCCATGTACCGGCCCAAGCCCCGCGTAGCTTCCATGAAGCGATACAGATGTACTGGTTTGTACACCTGGGAACGATTACCGAACTGAATGGCTGGGATGCCATGAATCCGGGGCATCTGGATCAGCATTTGTCGCCATTTTATGAATCTGGTATTGCTGACGGAAGTCTCGACCGCGAGAAAGCTAAGGAACTGATCAGCTGTTTCTGGATCAAAGTGAATAATCATCCGGCTCCGCCCAAAGTGGGCATTACGGCTCGGGAAAGCGGTACATACAACGATTTTACGAATATCAATCTGGGCGGACTTACCCCCGAAGGCGAGGACGGGGTGAGCGACTTATCCTATCTTATCCTGGAGGTTATTGAGGAGCTTCATATTTTACAACCGGGGAATTCAGTGCATATCAGCGCGAAAACGCCGGATGATTTTCTGATGGCAGCCGCGCGGGTTATCCGCAAAGGGCATGGCTATCCCTCGGTTTTTAATCCGGATATCTACATACAGGAGATGATGCGCACGGGCAAGACCCTGCGTGATGCGCTGGAAGGCGGTTGCAGCGGATGCATCGAAGTGGGTGCTTTTGGTAAAGAGGCCTTCCTGCTTACCGGATATCTGAATGTCCCGAAAATACTGGAGGTTACGCTGAACCGCGGCATCAATCCGCTTACAGGAAAACAGGCGGGTCTGGATTGCGGTGATCCGCGCGACTTTGAAAGCTATGAAGAGCTGTATCACGCATTTGTGAAGCAACTCAACTATATCACCGATCTGAAGATCCGGGTAAGCAACTACATCGACCGTATGTTCGCGCGCTATGCCCCGGCGCCTTTCCTTTCGGTGGTGATCGAGGACTGTATTTCCAGGGGACGCGACTATTACAACGGCGGTCCGCGTTACAATACCAACTACATCCAGTGTACCGGGCTGGGTACGGTCACCGACAGCCTGTCGGCACTGAAAAAGCATGTGTTTACGGATAAACGTTACAGCATGGATACGCTATTGGATGCTGTACTCCGTAATTTTTCGGGAGATGAGCCAATGCGGCAATATATCGTGAATCATACTCCCTTCTTTGGCAACGATGATGTGGAGGCAGATGCCATTGCCCTTCGCGTGTATGATGATCTTTTTGATGCCATCGACGGCAAACCCAATACAAAAGGCGAAAGCTTCCATCTGAATATGTTGTCGACCACCTGCCATATCTATTTCGGAAAAGTGCTGGGCGCCACTCCCAACGGGCGTCTTGCCGGCAAATCGATATCGGATGGTACCAGCCCGTCGCACGGGGCCGATACGCATGGTCCGACTGCAGTGATCCGGTCGCTGGCGAAACTCGATCAGGTGAAATCGGGGGGAACCCTGTTAAACCTGAGGTTTCTGCCATCGCTGCTGAAGCGGGATCAGGATCTGCGGGCACTGGGTCATCTGATCCGCAGCTATTTCACGAATGGCGGGCATCATGTGCAATTCAACATCGTGGATACAGCAAGACTGCATGCTGCGCAGGAGCGTCCGGAGGAATACCGGGATCTGCTGGTGCGGATGGCCGGTTACAGCGATTATTTCAACGATATGAATGCCGATCTGCAGCAGGAGATCATCGAACGCACTGAGAATGAGCAGTTCTGAGCAGGCTGATCCGGGAAAGCCCCGTACCGGGCTGGTTTTCGATATCAAAACCTATTCGGTGCATGATGGTCCGGGGATCCGCACAACGATATTTCTGAAAGGCTGTCCGCTCTCCTGTGCCTGGTGTCATAACCCGGAAGGGATTTCGCCTGTAATCCAGAAGATGTTTACCGAAAGCCGCTGTATCGGCTGCAATCATTGCCATGAAGTATGCGGGGTGAATCTCGATCCGGCATCCTGTAAGTTCTGTGAGCGCTGTGCTGAGGAATGTCCGGCCAAAGCCACGGAGTTCAGCGGGAAAGCGATGACTGTGGCTGAAGTAATGGAAATCATATTGAAAGAGACGGATACGATGCGGATTTCAGGCGGCGGCATTACGGTTTCGGGCGGGGAACCCATGATGCAGAAGGAATTCCTGTTGGATCTGCTGAAGGAATGCGGGAAACACGGCATTCACCGGGCTGTGGATACCAGCGGCCATTGCAAAACAGAGTCGCTTCTGGAAGTGGCAAAAGAGTGTGAACTCTTTTTATATGATCTGAAACACATGGAACCGGAGCAGCACAGGCACTGGACAGGTGTGGATAATCATCTGATACTGAATAATCTGCAATTACTGGCACAGTCGGGGGCAGAAATAGTTGTCCGCATTCCATTGATATCGGGTGTAAATGATGATGATGAGAATATGCGGAAGACTGCGGGATTTCTGTCGGGTTTGCCGGGGAAGATGCCTTTGGTGGAGTTACTTCCCTATCATGCCATTGCTGCCCACAAATACCTGAAGCTGGGGATTGTTTACTGCGATGAAGGGCTGGAGGCGCCTTCGGAGGAGCGGGTGAAGGGGATCAGGAGTCTTTTTTCATTAAAAATTACATCTGAATAGCCGGAGAAATTCAGTCTGCCAGGAGAAAAGTGTTAAAGTGTTAAGGTGTTAAGGTGTTAAGGTTGGTACATTGGTAGACTGGTATGCTGGTAAATTTTCGCATTTGGCAGTGCCTCGGGAAAATCTGTGTTAAAGTGTTCCGGTGATGGAACATGGAATTCATTCCATTCTCCG
>CAYLTH010000198.1:0-4729 GCA_964386485.1 uncultured Bacteroidales bacterium
ATAGAATTTGTGAAAGAAAACCCCGGTACAAAACAGGGTCCGGATACAGATTTGTATAATCTGGCTGAAGACAGATGGGATGGGGTTCATTTCTCAAAAAAAGGATTAGATAAATTTGCCCGGGAATTATTTTTCAGGATAAACGAGTGAGTATGGCCAAAGCCAATCATAAAAAGACATAACCTACGACCTTGCAACATGGTTCCGTACACAGCAACAAAACTGAATCCTATCATTTTCCTGTTTTTCATTTTCGGATCTATATTAATGAACCGCTGGTTGCATACCCAAAAGGCACCACCAGAGTCGAATTAAGTAGTGGAAATTACAAAATTGATTTTAGAAAGGAATAAATGACAACAATTACATCATGGACATCTTCAAAAAAGCTGTTTCAACTCAGAAAGTCAGAAGAATTTACTTTACAGCCTGTTACGGAAGAACGTATTCTAAGTAAACAGGAAACTGCCCATTTGCCTTCATGTGTGCAAAAATATCTTGAATATACTGGGGCTATCGGCAAAAGTAAACCTCAAAATGTATGCATCGAATTTGATGCTGAGATGTATAGAAAACCGGGCGATAAACCCATGAAATCAAATTCTGTACAGTACAATTTTTATGGAAATTATTCAAGGCTGTTTATGATGAAGGCCAGTAAAATGGGCATTCCGTTTCGTGCAATCCATTTATACATTAAGGAGCAGGCAAGCTTTCAGGTAAAGGTGGCCGAACTATTTACCGTGGTTGATATTTCAGGTGAAGAACTTACCAAAGCTGAAACTGTGACCTTGTTAAATGACATGTGTATTTTTGCTCCCGGAAGTCTGATTGATAAGCGTTTAACCTGGAAAGAGATTGATTCGCTGTCAGCAAAAGTTATATTAACCAATGGAAAGTATATCGTATCAGCAATACTGTACTTTAACGAAGCCGGCGAACTGGTAAACTTTGTTTCAGACGACCGCTCTGCATTGCAGGACGACGGTAGCATGAAACAAGTCCGATGGTCAACTCCGGTTTCGGCATATCAGGAATTTGAAGGCAGAAAGATTCCAACGGTTGGTAAAACAATCTGGCATTATCCTGAAGGAGATTTTACCTACGGCGTATTTATGTTAAAGCGCATAAAGTACAATATCACACCATAAACTTTTAATACACTGTGAACCATACTATAGATTGCGCAGTGGAAAAATGAAATCAGTGAATATTACATAATGGTAGCAGACGCTTTTGCCTGCGTGAAATCAACCGTTGAGTGGGTTACCGGTCAGGCGGCTAAAAATGATACCGTGATTGAAATAAAGGTCAGATTGAGCGGATTTGGTGTTCAATTATGGACTTGCTATATTTTTCATACTTTTGATGGCCTGCCGGCAAATGCCTGCACTACTTAATCTCATAATCCAGCCTCATGACAAAAAATCGTCTCTTCACCGCAGTGTTATTAATTGTATCCACAATAACAGTTGTTGCCCAGCAAGGCGGCAACAGTATTCTGAATCAGAACTACAATTACATTCAGTCCGACAGGCAACAATTTCTAAATCGTCTGTATTTATCCGATACTTCCTTTATAATTCAGGCTTCCGTTCTGATGAATGTTATTGCTGATCAATACGTTGCAACTTTTGGTGTAGGCGAATTCTCTCCCTCACTCGTTGATGCCAATGTAAAAATTGATAAGCGAATCCAGAGTTTTGTTAATTCCGTTACAAAAATGGGGATAGCATCTGCGGATATTTACGTTGATATAACCACCCAGACTCAGGTAGCAGACTATAAGATTGATGGTAATTATGCTGAACAATTCATCAGTGGTTTTGAACAGAAGAAGAATGTGATCGTGAAGTTTAAAAACGCAACTGACATGGATAAACTTATTGTAAAAGCCGCTGAATATCAGATCTATGACCTCATCAAGGTTGATTATCTTGTTGTTGATATCAATAAAATCTATTCACAATTATTTCAGTCGGCCATGGAGGTGATCACCAGTAAAAAGGAAATGTATGCAAAGGCAATGAATGTTAAACTTGCGCCTTCTTCCCGTATTTATGCTGAATCATTCAATACACTTTATCCCGCACAGCTGTACAAATCATACACGCCAAACATCAGTACTGAATATATTGATTACAATTCCTACGGAAAACGAAAAGAGCTGAGGAAAAACACAACCTATTATTACGATAAAATGAACTATTCCGGTTTCGACAAGGTGATCAATCCGGTTGTTATTGAACCGGCTATTGAATTTATTCTGAATCTGCAGATGAAGTTTGAAGTTGAATAATTTAAAAAGAAGAATATCACAACTTTTACGGCCGTTTAAAATCTGGTGATTTCTGCCTATGCTCCACAGTAATTTTGTAATAATCGGAACACTTATCGGAGCAGCGGGAGCCTTAGCCTACCTGATTGAGACTGTAAAGGGGAAGGTCAGACCGAACAGGGTATCCTTTTTATTATGGTCTGTCATACCCATGATTGCATTTTTTGCTCAAATCAGGCAGGGTATCGGAATGGAAGCCCTTATGACATTTAGTACCGGATTTCTTCCGTTTACTGTCTTTATTGCATCCTTTTTCAACAAACAGGCTGAATGGAAGCTCACCATGTTTGATCTGATTTGCGGTACTCTTTCGCTATTGGGACTGATCTTATGGATGATCACCAAAGTAGGTAATATTGCCATATTCTTCAGCATCGTAGCTGATGCGCTGGCCGCCATACCTACAATCAGGAAGGCATATAAATATCCTGAAACCGAAATTGCCTGGCCCTGGATAGCCACGGTTGCCGGTGTAGTTTTAACTTTGCTGACATTATCAACGCTTACCTTTGCCAACAGCGGATTTATTCTGTATATCCTTGTTGTTAATCTGCTGATATTTATCCTTGTACAGTTTAGAGTGGGTGAATATGGCTCGAAAGCGAGGTAGGTAATGCATCCGGAATTTTTAACAAAACTATCCGAATCACCCTACATTTCCATCGGAGAAGTCACATAAGAACGGATACTATTAGAGAAAATTCACTAACTTTGATTCTCAGGGAATCCTCTCCCTGGTATAAACCTAAAACATTTTTCCAGAAAGCTGTCATAAACATCTAACTGTATGAATAACAACAACATATCAGCACCACATATTGACGAATTAATCCATGCCTGTCAGCAATATCCTGAAGTTAAAAATGCATCTGTAACCAAAGTTTTGCTGTCAATCGTCGAAATGATGTTTTGTTTTGAGAAGCAAGGTGATGATGAATACCGGAATATCTGGATAACAACTGAAAGAGGCAGCCTTGAAGATTTTGGAGATTTTGATGAATATCTCGAAGAGGGAGAAGTCGATAGTCTGGAAAATTTTAAAGATTTATGGCACGGTTACTATCCTGATGAAATTAAATGGTACAATTTTGCGATTACGAAATATAAAGATACATTTTACTTTTACATCGACTCAAAGCTGACCCTTCAATATTCTGATAATGAATGCAGTAGCGAGAAAGCATATGAATTTCAAACTGAATTAGCTGACTGGTTATTAAAGAAGTCAGAGGATACAATATTCTCATTCAGGAACAATGCTCAGGAATACAATGACTTCATCAATACACATTTGCCTTACAAAAAACGTACAGGACGTATATTGAGAAGTGATTATTGGTCGATTTTCCCTGAACAAGCCGAGGATTTTGAGAATACAATTTCTCCGGAAATCCTGGAAATTCTGCAAAAAGTAAAATTACGTTCAGAAACAAAATCATTCCGATATTTGGAGAACCTGACTGCCGGAGATTTTTTTCGCTTTTGCGAAATCGGATATGATGCGAACGCGTATTTTGAAAATTCAAACAAAAACCTGACTGCGAAAGAAAAATATGCTGCAATGGCAGATGGCCGGGATTGTGGACTGAAATTACTTAATGAAAATTCAAGTGAAGATTTTTCAACATGGTTTGATAGTGGAAGAAACTGCGGAGGTCACCCATGGGAAATTTGCCGGGGAGGAAATTCTACCCATATTTCGCTCTATGTCTGTCATGATGAAAACGGCTGGTACTTAAGATTAGAAGGCAGTAGCATCATCAGAGTATTGGAAACAATAAAAATTGCTGTTGCATTATACAATTATGACATCCCATTTATTTTGGGGAAAGCAACTGAAATTTACAAGATGGCAAGTGGAACTGATTTTATTGGTATCGTCCCGGAAACAGTTTTTCCCAGATATTGTCATGGACATTTCCCGGACGAAGATAAAATTATAGATTTTATGAATTTAGGGACAGAACGTAATACCGAACTAATAGCCAAAGCATTTTGGTATCCTTTACCTGAGTTGAAAATGATTAAATAATTAGTAATCAAAAACTTTGATCACAAAAAATCAAAAACTCATAAAAACAATCAAACAATATACATGAAAATACTATTAACTTCATTTGTTGTCGCGCTTCAAATCATGTTCGCCTTCCCTGCTCATACACAGACCGACAGTGTTGTGGAAAAGATCATCGGGATTGGCAAAACCGACAACCAGACCATGAAGCACCTCGATATCCTGTGTAACCGTTTTGGTGGCAGGTTAATCGGCTCCAATGCCTACGATAATGCTGCGGAGTGGGCTGCATCTATGTTTAAGCAATGGGGTATGCAGGTCGAAATGGATGAATGCGGCACGCTTCCTGTCGGGTTTAACCGGGGGCCCTGGTTTGG
>CAYLTH010000199.1:0-1074 GCA_964386485.1 uncultured Bacteroidales bacterium
TTCGGTATACTTTGGGTGTGAACACGACCTCAGTTCGTGTGTTGATAGAGTAAAAAGGCTGTTTTATCTATTCTTTTTTCAGAAAGAGCGGCGGTAAAATATCTTCGCAGCGGCTTTAAAACTTCGGGAAATGGTTTCAATCAGGATTTCAATTCTCAGCATCCTTTTGCTGATGAGTCTTTCATTATATACATCTGCACAAAACAGTCTGTTGGAATATCAGACCAGCCGGACTTCGATTTCCCCCAAAATAGATGGGATTTTGAATGATGAAGCCTGGAAGGGGATTCCGGCCATTACCAATATGACGCAGCGAACCCCGGTGGAAGGTCTTGTATCCGGTCAGAAGCAGGATATGCGGGTTATCTATGATGACAACGCTTTGTACGTTTATGCCATGTTTTTTGATTCCCGGCCCGATAGTATCAGCCATGATTTGGGTTCACGCGATGATCAGAGCATCATTGCTGATCAGTTTTACATCGGGTTTGATACGTATAACACCTATGATGCCTATGTTTTTGGCGTGAATGCCTCCGGAGTTCAGTATGATTACCGCGATTCGGACCAGACCTATGATGCAGTCTGGGAAAGTGCTGTGAAGATTAATGAACAAGGCTGGGCCATCGAAATGAGGATACCCTACAGTGCCATTCGTTTTCCATCTATACCCGATCAAAGCTGGGGATTTCAGCTTATCCGCACTATAACCCGCAATCAGGAATATGATCAGTGGGCACTCACACCGCGTACTGTTGCCAACAGCCGTGTTTTATGGGGGAAACTTACAGGCCTGAAAAATATCAAGGCACCGCTTCGTTTATCCCTGACACCTTTTGTCCTGACCAATTTTGAAAATGCACCTTTTTATGACAGCGAAAGCAAACTGGTCTATCAGAATAATGCATCCTACAGTGCCGGTGCCGACCTTAAATACGGAATCGATGAAAAATTTACCGTAGATATTACCCTGCTGCCGGATTTCAGTCAGGTTAAATCCGATAATCTCATCAAAAGTCTTTCTTATCAGGAAGTTACCTATGATGAGAATCGTTCGTTTTTTAAAGAAGGAAC
>CAYLTH010000199.1:1174-4694 GCA_964386485.1 uncultured Bacteroidales bacterium
CCGCTGACCAATTATAATATTGTGGTATTCGATCAGCAATTGAAAAACAATTCGAACGTGTATTTCATGAATACCAATGTGATCCGCAATCATGAATGGCATGATGCCAATGTATCTTCCGGGGGATTTACTTTGCAAAACAAGAAGAACAGCTGGGCTACAGATGGGAATGTGGCCATTAGTCAGCGGTTTATGAAGAATGATACCATCGAAAACATGTTCGATAATCAGCTTGGCTATAAATATTTTATCGGGGTCCGGAAGATATCAGGCAATCTGCAGTATGGTTTTTCGCATTCCTATATCGGTAAAACCTATGATTCACGCGATATGGGCTATCTCGTATTCGGGAATAAGCAGAAAGAACGTTTTTATCTCGATTACAATACCTTTGTTCCCCGCAAGCTGTTCCGCGAATCCTATAATTCGCTGCTGATCGATTATATGACCAATCCGGAAACCGGGAAAGTAGTCTACAACCAATTGGGTTTAAGTTCGTATGTCGTGTTAAACAATTATCATTCGCTTGGAATCGGGACATTCGGAACGCCGCTGAATAGTGTGAATTATGATGAACCGCGTGTCCCGGGACGTTTTTCTGAAAGCTATAAGTATTATTATTTATATGCTGATTTTAATTCAGATACCCGCAAAGCCCTGGCTTATAATCTGCATGTGGAGTTTGGCGATTTTCTGGAAAGTTTTCACGGCACCGGCTACGGAATTATTCCGGATTTACGGTATCGCCTGAATTCACGCTTCCAGATCCGCTATACCTTTAATTACAATCAGGATAATTACAATGTCGGTTTTGCGGATATCATGGAAAATGGTGATATCATTTATGGCGGGCGCGAACTCACTACCTATGTCAATACGCTGGGAGTTCAATATCTGTTTAAAAATGACATGTCTTTAACTCTGAATTCACGCCATTACTGGAATCTGGGGCAATATAAGCAGTATTATCTCCTGCAGGAAAACGGGAATCTTGAGAAAACCGGTATTTATTCCGGTATGAATGATTTCAGCTACAATTTCTTTTATGTTGATCTTCTTTTTTCCTGGCAGTTTGCGCCGGGTAGCAATCTGAGCATTTCCTATAAAAATTCCATCGAAAACGAAGACCAGGTTATCATCCGGAATTATTCGAAAAACCTGTCGAATGTCCTGGATTTCCCGCAAACCAACGGCTTGTCGGTGAAGCTTCTGTATTATCTTGATTATCAGTATTTGAGGAAACTGCGTAAGGTTTAATTTCCCCTTTCTATGGCAAATTGATAGAATTATTTTGAGGAATGATATTTTGGTTTTATATTTGCGCAATTAAACACCGAAATACCTAAATAGATTTAAATGTCTGCCCGGAAATGGTTTAAGAAGTATCACAAATGGCCTGCATTGGTCATGACATTGTTTATTATCCTGTTTTCTGTATCCGGAATTATCCTGAATCACCGTGGTTTTTTTGCCGGGACGGATGTGAACCGCAAGCTGTTGCCGGAAGTTTACCGGTACAATAACTGGAATCTGTCCGGACTCAAATCGGCGGTGAAAATCGGAGAAGACAGTGTTTTATATTACGGAAATATCGGGATCTGGCTGAGCGACAGTGCTGCGACCCGATTCACTGATTTTAACCAGGGTTTTCCGGATGGAATTGATCAGCGGAAGATTTTTTCGGTTTGTAAAACCACCGACGGGAAATTATATGCCGGAACGCTTTTTGGCCTGTATACATGGGAAAAGCAGCAGGGATGGGTTAAACAGATGCTGCCGGTTAAGGAGGAGCGGATCAACCGGGTGTTTCAGTCAGGGCAGGCTGTCTGTGTCCTTACCCGCAGCCACTTACTGCGCGATCAGGGCAAAGGATTTCAGGTGGTTTCGCTACCTCCGGCCGAAGATGAAAAGGGAATAGTGAGCTTATTCCGGACCTTGTGGGTCATTCACAGTGGAGAAATATACGGGTTTGCCGGTAAGCTGTTTGTTGATTTTATCGGTTTTGTCTTTGTTTTCCTGAGTTTTAGCGGACTGATCTACTTCATTTCGCCATCACTCCTGAGAAGGATGAAGAATGAATTAAGGAGAAGCCGGTGGAAACGCTTCAACTGCTGGTCGCTCAAATGGCACAACCGCGGAGGTAGCTGGCTAATTCCCCTGTTGATCCTCACCACCCTCACCGGTATGTTTCTGCGTCCACCGCTGCTGATTCCGATTGCGGGAGTGCAGGTGCCAGGGATCCCATTTTCGATGCTGCGTTCTCCCAATCCCTGGGAAGATGAACTGCGTGAAATTTTATATGATACAGCCGGAAATCGCATCATCCTGTATTCTTCCGACGGGATGTATTTTACGGATACAGCGTTCACCCGCCCTTTTCAGCGATTTGCCTGTCAGCCGCCCGTCAGTGTCATGGGGTTGAATCATTTTCAGGCGCTGGATTCCGCATCCTTTCTGGTGGGTTCGTTTTCCGGACTGTTTCGCTGGACTCCGGAGCAGCACCGGATCGAAGATTTTCTGACCGGTAAGCCCTATACAGAAGAAGGCAGAGGACCAGTAGGCGATATTGCTGTTACAGCCTGCTTTCAGCCTGCCGACGGTCAATGGGTCGTGGTTGATTTCATGAAAGGTGCGTTTACTGCCATGGATGCAGATGTGCCCCGGTTGAATGTATTTAAAATGCCGGAAATGCCGGAAGAAATCATCCAAAAATCCCCCATGTCGTTGTGGAATGTGGCACTTGAGTTTCATACCTGCCGCATATACCAGCCAGCCATTGGGAATCTTTACATCATCCTGATTCCCCTCTTCGGACTGGCCATCCTTTTCGTGCTGATTACCGGATTTTTCTCCTGGTATTTGGGGCAGAAAAAATCATAATCTGCGCCCATCTGTGTTTCATCTGTGTCCATCCGTGGATAAAGCGTTTGGCAGGTTTTCAAATCAATTATTTTCAAATCAATCTGAAGGCATAATTTTTGTACTAATTTTGTGTGAAACTATCATTTATGAAAAACCTCCTTTTCGCAATCCTTATTCTGCTCTTTTTCGGAATAACCGCATCCTATGCTCAGAAAGTACCCTGTGATTCGCTTAATGAGCGAAGCAAAGTCAAATATCTGAAAGGACAGAAAACTCCCTTTACCGGAACCTGTTTTGTATTGCATCAAAATGGTTTGCCGATGATGGAATCACCTTACAAAGATGGATTGCTCGAAGGACAGGAAACGACCTGGTATTCGGATGGGACCAAGGAATCGGAGATCAATTATGTGGGAGGAAAGTTCAACGGCAAATGCACCTGGTACTGGGAAAACGGCAAGAAGAAGACCGAAGATATTTATTTCGATGATTACAAATTCGGCAAAGCGATAGAATATTACGAAAACGGCGAAAAAGAAGCCGAAGGTACCTATGATAACTGCCGGGAGACCGGACTCTGGATCTATTATTATCCCAATGGCAAGAAGAAATCAGAAGGTCATTACAAAGAAGCGCTGAAGACCGGCAAATGGCTTTA
>CAYLTH010000200.1:0-4663 GCA_964386485.1 uncultured Bacteroidales bacterium
GGATTGATACCCTGTTTGCCACACCCGGCGATAGTATCGTTATTCCATTACGGGTCCGGAATTTCCAGAACGCCGGATCGGCAACACTATATATACAATACAACCCGGCTGTTCTGTCGTTTGGAAGGGCACTCGACTGGAATACCGAACTACAGGGCAGTGTATTTATGGCCAGTTCAGTTAATAGCACCATTGCTTTAGTCTGGGCAGATATAAACAGTGCAAGCATAGCTGATGATATTTTTGTCAATTTCAAGTTCCGGTTTCTGGGAGGTTCGACGAATCTGACATTTGGACCGAACTCCGAAGTAACAGATGTCTGGGGAAATCTGCTGGATCCGGCTCCGGTTTATATACCCGGACTCGTAAAACAATTGCTCACTGTGACAGCGCAGGCAACACCTCCGGCCGTTTGCACAAACCAGACATCAACATTGAGCATGCAGATTACCGGAGGACAAGGCAGTACATCATTTTACTGGTTTTCTGATCCTCCCGGATTTACGTCGACTCTGACAAATCCTGTGGTGAATCCGACAGCGACCACGACTTATTTTGTACGCGTATTTGATCAGGTGGATTCTGCAGCATCTTCTGTTACCGTGAGTGTGTATCCACCTGTGGCTCCGGATCCGGTAAGCAATATGCAACCTGCTGATCTGACTTCCAATATTACATTTCCGATTCAATTCTCCTGGAGCCCGGCAGGCAATGCATCTTCCTACAAACTACGAATCTGGGAACAGGCAAATCCTGTTGTTTCCTATACCATTCAAATGGGACCTTCAATATCCTACACGCTGACATCTATTCTGCAGGCGGGGAAAACCTACGAATGGAAAATTATGTCGATAAATCCCTGTTATGAAACAGATGGCCCTGTACAATCATTTACTATGGCCCAGCTACCTGATCTTATTGTAGAAAGTGTTCTGGTTCCGCCTACTGCTTTCTCCGGGCAAAGCATTTCCATCAGCTGGATAATCAAAAATCAGGGTTTAGGAGGAACAGCCAGTAATACCTGGAGCGATTATGTGTATTTATCCTTTGATCAGGAGCTCCAGACGAATGTAGATTATTATTTGGGAACATTCACAAATCTGAGTGCCCTGAACCCACAGGAAAGTTATACCCGTACAATAACAAAAGCACTTCCACAGGGGATTTCCGGAAATTATTATCTGATTGTAACTACCGGTCAAAGCATTACTTACCCGGAAGCTGTAACGAATAACAATCAGGGAATCAATACGGTAGCCATGAATGTTAGTTTATCTCCAACGCCCGATCTACAGATAACCCAGCTCATGATGTCTGATAATGTTTTTTCCGGGCAAACGCTTTCTCTTAGCTGGACAGTCCTGAATGATGGAGATGCTCCTACAGCTCAGACACAATGGCGGGATAGGGTATATTTCAGTCAGGATACGTCTTTTACAGCATCCTCCACCATTCTCGGTACATTTCTACACAGCGGTGCGCTGGCCGTTGGAGAAACCTATACATTGAACCCAACGGTAACAATTCCACCCAGCATCCTCGGAACCTTTTATATCTACGTAGTAACCGATGTATTTAATCAGGTTTATGAACATGCTCTGGAAAACAATAACAGAAGAAGAAGTCTTCCTTTGACCGTATTTCTTACCCCTCCGGCCGACCTGGTTCCGACGCAGCTTACCAAACCGGCATTCGCCAGTAACAGAGAAATTATTACTGTGAGTTATACTGTCTTTAATGATGGTGCCAATGCTGCGATTAATGAAGGGGGCTGGACAGACAGCATTTATATCAGCAACCAGCCCGTTCTGAATACCAGTCAGGCCAAACGTATCGGATTTTTTAAACGAATAGAACCCCTGCAACCCGGACTCTCCTATTCGCAAAATGTTCAGTGCTTAATCCCTTCCGGACTGAGCGGTCCGCATTATATTCATGTATTTTCTGATGTTAGTCAGCAAATTTTTGAATTTGATCAGGAAGAAAACAACATCAAAACCAGTTCCATAATCGATATCCGCAATCCGGATCTGGTGGCGGCTGCTATCCTGGTACCGGATAGTGCCTGGTCAGGAACATCAATCCAACTGAATTATTATCAGAAGAATAACGGTCCCGGGAATCTTCCGGCATCCATTCTGTTTCGCGATTCTTTGCTGATTTCGACCTCCGCTGTGTATGATTCCGCTCAGATGACCGGATTTTTTGTCAAAAGCTTTATGGGAACAGCCATTCCGGCAGGTGACAGTCTATTGTGCACCTATGCTGTCACTATCCCGAATGGCCTCAATGGAGATTACTATATTTATGTAGTCACCGATAACCGTAATTCCATCACCGAAGGCATCGGGGAGAGCAACAACAAGAACAGATCATTGAATCCTATTCATATTTCGCTCACTCCCTGGCCTGATCTTATTGTGGAAAGCATTGTTCCCGCTACTGATACCCTGAATGCCGGTTCAATACTGGATATAGAATGTACCATACTGAACAATGGCACAGGTCCGACGGTTGCAGCCTCCTGGAAGGATCTGGTATGCCTGTCGGCAAGTCCGTTTGGTCCGCTGAATATCACACTCTTTAAGACCCGGGTTTTCGCTTCAACTCTCCTTCCTGATTCATCCTATACTTTTAATCTTCAGCTTGTTGTGCCGAAGGATTTCACACCAGGACCCTATTTTATTTATGTTCTGACGGATTCCACAAATAAGGTTTATGAGCATACAGATGAAGGGAATAATATTTTACGGAGCGATCCGGTCTGGATTGAACCCTATCCGCCCACAAATCTGACAATGGCTTCGGTTACCTGCCAGGATTCGTTACAGAGTGGCTTCCCGACACAAATTCAATGGACAGTAACAAACCTGAGTTTATCCTCGAGTTATGCCCTGGCATGGGAAGATCGTTTTTATTTATCCGATGATCAGGCCTATGAACCGTCTGAAGATATCTGGGTTGGAAGCTATGGCCACTTTGGATTCCTCGGAGGCAATGCTTCGTATTCGAACAGTGTTAATTTCAACGTCCCCAATGGCGTTTCCGGAGATTATTATTTATTGGCCGTAACTGATTACAACAATTCCAATCAGGATCAGCAATACAGTAATAATATCCGGGTCAGGTCGGATTTAAACGGGATACCCGGGCTTGTTCATGTCGGCTATACTGCTCCTCCGGATTTGGTGGCAGGTGAATTTTCAAGCCCTGTGAATCTTACTTCCGGACAACCGTTTTCGGTGAACTGGAAAGTAACAAATCAAGGTACAGGCGAGAGCAGACCCGCTTCATGGACTGATAAAATCTATCTTTCAACCAACACCGTTTTTGATCAGAATGACGCATTACTGGGTGGATTAAGCTGGTCTTCGGGTTTATTGCCGGATTCCTCCTATACACAAAACCTTACCATAAATTTGCCATTCTGGGCCAGTGGGAACTATGTCCTGCTTTTGGTGAGTGATGCCAATAACCAGGTGTATGAGGGCGGACAGGAAGCAAATAATATCGTTTCCCGTTCAATTCAAGCCGTAAAGCCTGCTCCCGGCGATCTGACAGTGCACACGATTATTCCTCCGATTGACATGAATGCAGGTGAATTAACTGAGATTTCATGGACTATTCAGAACAATGGAATTAATCCGGTGAATGGTATGATGCGGGATATTGTGTATTTATCCAAAGACAGTATCTGGGATTCTGACGACATTTTCTTTGCCAGTGTGGATGGCAACATTAGCCTGGGAAATGGAATGAGTTCCAACAGGATTTCCACAGCCAGACTTGAAAATGTAACACCAGGTGATTGGTACGTTATTGTACGAACCAATGTTACCAATTCAATTCATGAATCCGATTACACAAATAATACCGTATCAACAGATGCTCCTTTCCGGATTACAGTGCCGATTCTATTGTTGAATACCTGGACACCGGACAGCCTGTTTAACAGTCAACCGCTTTATTATCAAATAGATATCCCATCTCAGCTCATCGGAGAAACAATGCGGATTCGTCTGAAAGGGGATTCGGTTTATGGGAATAACGAACTCTACCTGCGATATAATGAGGTTCCCTCCCGTTCAACCTTTGATTATGGTTTTTCCGATCCCGGTTCTGGCAATCAGGAAATTCTGGTACCCTACCTTGGTGAAGGAACCTATTATCTCCTGGTCTATGGGAATTCACTGAACGGAACACAACAATCTGTAAGTCTATTTGCCAATATCATGGATTTCGAAATCCTGAGTGTTGAACAGAACAAAGGTGGAAATAATGGCGAAATAACCGTGAAACTGAGCGGTTCAAAGTTCAGTCCGGATATGCAGGTCTATATCCATACCGGAGAAAGTAAAGTGTATGCAACTTCTTTGTATTACATAAACAGTACAAAGGTATATCCCACTTTCAATTTACTGGAAGTTCCAACCGGAATGTATTCGATAGCCGCTTCAAAACAATGCGATGGTACAGCCATTCTGGAAAATGCCTTTGAAGTGGTTGAAGGAACTGAAGATGATTTAGAGGTGAATCTTGTGGCTCCTTCCGCTTCAGGCCCGGGAGCAACCATCCCGGTGAGGGTTGAGTTCACGAATGCCGGGAATACCAATCTTATCAATCCTTCAAGAATTGTTATCAATCTAATGCAAGGACCTGTTGC
>CAYLTH010000201.1:0-2875 GCA_964386485.1 uncultured Bacteroidales bacterium
ACGGTCGACAGTAGTGTTGTCCTCGGATTTTTGTTTCGGATATTTTGTAGCGCTTTCCTGAGTGGGTTGTTGCCCTTCACTTATTGACTGTGGACCGTCGACCGTTGACCGTCGACTGTCGACTGTCGACCGCGGACTACTAACACTAATGTCAAGCATTCCTCCTACCTCCCGATGCATCAACCCATGCTTCAGCGCATTTTCTGCATATGCCTGAATAATAAGCTTCGGCACCTGAATCCCCGTATCCACATTCGGATCCACTTCAATGGTATAATCGAATTTCTCTTTAAACCGCAGTTTTTCGAGCTCGAGGTAATTGGTTACAAATTCGATTTCATCCTGCAGGCTGCGTTCGGTTTTATCGCTCGATTCGAGCACAGCCCGGATCAATCCCGAGAAACGCGAGAAGAAACTGTAGGCTTTTAGCTTATCTTCCTTGTAAATCACAGCCCCGATCGAGTTCATGGCATTGAAGGTAAAATGCGGATCAATCTGGTTTCGGATGGTCTTGAGCTGAAGATCAATCAGTTCTTTTTCCTTGCGTAATTCCTGATGTTTATGATTTCGCCTGCGATTGTTGAAATAGAGGGTCAGCGAAACGGTCCCGGCCAGAAAGCCCAGTATTATCAGGGTATAAAACCACCAGGTCTGCCAGAAAGCGGGTTTGATATAAATATGGATAATGGCGTCTTCGGGAGAAGCCAGTCCGGAATTGTTAAACGCTCTGACTTTGAACACATAGTGTCCCGGAGATAAATTGGTATAGGTAGCTGTATTCTCGGCCACCGGAACCGACCAGGCCTTATCAAAGCCCACAAGCTGGTATTGATAGCGTATGCGGGGTCTGGCCGTGAAACTCAATGCATTGAACTCGAAGCGAAGTTTGGTTTCATGCCAGGAATAGGTAACAGATGTATCGTGTTTCCATTGGTCCAGCAATACATACTGACTCATATCCTCCTTAAACCCCCATATTTTCTGGATGACAACCGGGGGAGGAGTCGTGTTTTTGCGCAATGCTCCGGGTTCCAGGCGAACCACCCGATCAGCATTGATGATCCAGAAATAGCCTTTGGAATCCTTAAAAATACCATTCTGGTTGACTTCCACCCCCTCATAACCATTTTCCTGATTATACAGCTCGATGTTGGCCTCTCCTGTTTCGTTGAAATGCTTCAGATCGAGGATCCCCAGTCCGTTTATCGCCCCAATCAGCAGATGATCCGCATCCAGACGGCTGATGGCGTTGACCCATACCGGAAACATTTCCTGAGCAATTTTTTTTACTTGTTTACCATCCAGTAACCATAATCCAACATCACTACCAATCCAGATTCTTTTTTTCTCATCCCAATACTGGCATGTTGCACCTTCATCGTATGGAATTTCCTTGGTTGGCAGGTGTATAATTTCACCATTGTCATAAATACTTAACCCGGAGAAGCTTCCAAACCAGTACCTTCCAGAAGGATCAATGGAGGCAGAGATTATTGTTGTGTTTTTTTTGTTTCCCGGTCGGAAAGAAACAAATAACTCAGATCCATTTTGCTCTTTAATCAGGACACCCATACAAGATGCACAAATAATCCGGTTTCTTGCTGTGTCTTCAATTGTTTGCATTGCACAATGGATTCGGTTTTTTTTGAATAACCATTCAAATCCGGAATCGGTTTTTTTTAATAAACCACTCCCATTTGCAATTAGTAGTGTTCCATCCTGTGTTAACAGGCTGCCAGAATAAAATGCCTGATCAATTTTTAAAGAATTGAAATTGCCGATTTTTTCAAAAGATTCACCATTAAATTTGCATAATCCTTGTGATAATGAGCCAAACCAGTATTGATTTTTTTTGTCTTCTACCATCCCGAATATATAAGGTAGTATACCACATTTTTCAGGAATATAATTAACAAATGCTCTGCTATTTATCAAATATAAACCTGATGCATCATCTCCGACCCATAGATTATCTTCTTTATCGAACATTATTTTTACTCCGGATTGATACATTCTACTTTGATAAAGGCTAGTTCCTTTATTTATTCTTTTTATTCTTAATATATCAGATGAATAAACAATTTCACCATTGGAATTGATGTCGAAATCACTATCAGGTACTTTGTCTGTAGCCATGGTTCCCTGAACTAAGTGAATATTATCTTCACTTATCTGGTAGATTGCATTATTTGTTAAGATATAGATATTGTTATCTGCACATTTTCGAATATTTTGAACATTGATATTGTGAATTAGGTTGTTGATTGTATTTTTTGTAAAATAATTCAAATTCAATTTGTTTTCAGAAAAGTACAAGCGATCTGTTTTTTTGTCATAGAAAAAAACATCTATCGAGGGTTTTATAGAATGATTAAAATTAAGCTTAAGGAAATTATCATTAATTATTTCTATTATACCTTTCGAAAACCGTAGAAGTCCAATAGATTCATTTGGATGTAAATAGCACAAAATATTAATGTCATTATTTGCATTAATATATAAATATTTTGGTCCGCTAACTCTTGCATCGAAGTTATAATTTTGTATAATATTGTTATTGTCAATAGAAGAAATACCGGATTGAGTTAAAATCCAGATTTTCCCTAAATGGTCTTCAATAATCTGAAGTATTTTATTGTTTTGTAACCCATTGATTTTGTTAAAATTCGCAAATTCATCTCCGTCAAACCGACTCAGACCGCCTTTGGTTCCAACCCAGATATATCCCCGGCTGTCCTGAAACAAACATTGAACCTGGGTTTGTACCAGTCCTTCGGGGATAGAGTAGTGTTTATAGGTGAATTCCTGGGCAGCAAGCTTTAGCAGGCTTATGGCCGTCAGATGCAGAAGGAGTATTGAGATGCGAAACCAGGAA
>CAYLTH010000201.1:2975-4655 GCA_964386485.1 uncultured Bacteroidales bacterium
AAAACCTGCTATTGGGTATTCTTCTATTTATTTTTCGAAATACAATGCATAGAAAGTCTCAATCTCCAGTACTTCCTCTTCTGTTAAAGCAGAGAACTCATTGGATCGTGCCCTTTTAGAAAACGTTCCCCTGTTTTGTTCCAGAAACCTTACCAGTAAAGCAACAGTTTTATCAGGCATTTGAAATTTATCATCCAGCCAGATTTTAAAGGCATCATACTGCTGCAGATACTTTACTTCTTCCGGAATAATATGCGTTATCGTATAATCAACACAATCAAACAGAAACTCAGCCTGTGTTGTGGCGTCGAAGTATCTGTAATAATCAATGGTGTCATTGAGAACTTCAATATTGTTCTGTTGTGTCGTTTTCCAGGAGATGAAATCAAGTAGCGGATGTGAAAACCGCTCCAGAACCTGTCTGTAATCGTCTATTTTTTCAAGAATTGCTGCCGAAACAGGGAAGATAATACCCTGCGGTGTTACATTCATCTTTGATAACAAATGATGAATGATATACCGGTGTATCCTCCCGTTGCCATCAACAAAAGGATGAATAAATACAAAACCAAAAGCGATACAGGCAGCAGAAAGGATTGGATGCAATGCTTTTCCATCATGCAAATTGACGGTGGCAATCAAACCGTCAATCAGGATTTCAATATCCTGCCACCTGGCCGAAATGTGATCCGGTATGGGTTCTCCTGTTGACCTGTCGTGTTCACCAACAAAACCACCCTCTGTACGAAACCCTAATTTAATAAAGCGGCTGTTTTCAATTACAATCTGCTGCAAACGAAGGAGTTCTTCCTTCGTTAAGTTTTTGCTGCCAGCCTGTCCAAGGGCTTTCCCCCAGCGCATTGCTCTGTTTTGTCCCGGGTTTTCTCCTTCGATAGTAAATGATGCTTTTGAATCTTTTAGTAACAGAAATGCTGAAGTCCGGAGCAGAATATCTTTATGAATCCCTTTGATAACTGTGCCGGCTTTTTCAGAAAGGTTTTCCTGAATATAGGTCTCTAATTTTTGCGTTTTGTTAATTAACGGACAAAAATTTACAGTTCCGGGAAGGTTGTTTTTTATCCTGTGCCGAGTTGAATTTATACTCTCGTTGCAGGCATATTGTTTGGTTTCATCAATTAGTGAGACATAGTTCCCAGCTTTAAGATCTGGTAAATCTAAGTTTGATTGCATAAGCCATTCGTATAAAAACCAGATTTTCCTGCTGTATTGCCCCAGGGGCTCACTTTTGACCCAGTTTTCAACTTCTTCTTTCTCCAATTTCTCAAATAGTTTCTTAAAAACCAGCAGGTTTACACCTTCATATTTTAAAGCAAAAACCAGTTGACCATAGAGTGTATCCTGTGGTTCATGGCGAGATGTTAATATACGCCATCCTGTTGTTTGATATTGCCTGTTTTTCAGGCTGATAAGCATAAGAAACGTTGGCAATGGTACTGGAAGATCCATGCTGTCGATGATAGCTCCATAACCTGCCACTTTCCCGGGTTCAGGAACACTCCTGCCATGAAAAAGGATTATTTCATGTGAATATTGTTTATTATTCATCGCTATTTGAGAATATTGATTACTGCAAAGATAGAGGAAAAACAATTATCAGATATGAAATTTAGTTATAATTCCACCAAATCCATGAAATACGCTTCTTTTGCAATGAACCTT
>CAYLTH010000202.1:0-1404 GCA_964386485.1 uncultured Bacteroidales bacterium
GCTTTTGACGAGGAATTTGCCAGAACCCGGAACATGCCGGTCAGAACCGTGAATATTCTGATGCTGTCGCTGGTTTCCCTTTGTATAGTGATGAATATCCGTGTGATCGGAGTTATTTTACTGATATCTTTTTTGACGATTCCTCAGGTTACTGCCAATATTTTTACCAATATTTTCAGAAAACTGATTTTCTTATCCGTTCTTTTTGCGTTTATCGGATCCATGATCGGGCTGTTTGTTTCTTACACATTAAACATCCCGTCCGGTCCGGCAATAATCTCTGTTTTTGTCAGTATTTTTCTACTGAGCAAAGGATCGGTTCTGGTATATAAATCATTGACTATCCGGAAACAACTATAGCATGAAGGCAGGTTGTTATATATTCCTGTTGGTTATTTTTTTTATGACTTCCTGTCATAAGGATGAAACACCGGCTGATATTGATTTCGGCTATTCTTATTTTCCACTGCAGGAGGGAAGTTGGAAGGAGTATCTCATTGATTCAGTGATATATAGTCCGTTTGGCAGTGATTCAGTTCAATGGATCTGCAGGGAGGTAACCGACACAATTCTTTTAAACCAGGCCGGACAAACTGAGGCAACAATATTTGTGCATAAAAGACGCTCCGATTCGGTTAACTGGGAGTCGGGGTATACGGTGACGCGTTTGTACCGTTCCAGTGCACAGGCAGAAGAATGGTTCAATAATACCCGGTATATCCGCCTGGTTTTTCCGGTTTATTTGGGGAGAACCTGGAATGGTAATGCAATGAATTCATTTGAAAATCAAGAGTATAAATATGAAAAGGTGGCATACACGGATAGTATTGCCGGCCAGTTTTATCAAGATTTACTGAAGGTTGTTCAACAAAACAGAATTACCCTGATTTCTCAGGATACAGATGAGGAAACCTTTTCCCGAAATCTGGGTCTTGTTGAAGTACGGAAAACGCATCTTTATAATATTACAAGTACAAAAACTGGTTATACACTCACCAAAACACTCATCGATTCCGGTAATTTGTAAGGATTCCCGGATTGTTGAAACAATACAATACTGCAAACGTTTAAAAACAAAGCTTTTGATTATGAAAAAAGGATTACTTCTTATAGTTTGTTTTCTCCTGACACTCAATATCTATTCCCAAAGTGGAAAGTACTGGATACAGTTTACCAACAAAAACAACTCTCCCTTTAGTATTGGTAATCCATCTGCCTTTTTAAGTCAGCGTGCTATCAACAGGCGACTTGCCCAGTCGATTCCGGTGATAACCCAGGATTTACCGGTTAATCCGGCCTATCTGAATGCAATAAGTGCAACAGGGGCAACACTTTTACATCCTTCAAAATGGTTAAACGGGACTACAGCCATTGTTTCAGGTCCTGCGATTCTGAATCAGATAC
>CAYLTH010000202.1:1504-4623 GCA_964386485.1 uncultured Bacteroidales bacterium
GCAGATGCCGACAGCATTGTAAGTGTGGGTGCGGTAAATTTTCAGGGAAATTATGCCAGTTTCAGTTCAACAGGACCAACGCCTGACGGACGCATCAAACCTGATCTTTCTACACAGGGAGAAGGAACGTATGTAGCCGGATCATGGGGTGTTTTCTCCGGAAATGGAACCAGTTTTTCAAGTCCGGTTCTGGCTGGTATGTCGGCTTGTTTGTGGCAGGCCAATACTGCATTAACGAATTTTCAGGTGATCCAGGCGATGAAGCAAAGTGCCAGTCAGTATAGCAATCCGGATAATTATCTGGGCTGGGGCATCCCGAATTTTCAGCTGGCTCTGCTCATTTTATCGGAAAGTAATTATCCCAACCTGGATGAAGGTGCCGAACCCAATATTTTTCCGAATCCCTTCACTGACCAGTTTCTGATTGGATTTTCGTTGAATGACAGTCAGCAGGTATCGGTTGAAATCTATGATATCAGCGGAAAAATGGTCTATGAATCGGGATTGGTACAATCGGTTCCGGGACAGGGTATGCTGGAAGTTCCGGGTACCGATGCATGGATGGGAGGGACCTATATCCTGCGTGTAATTACAGATACAAAAGTATATACCCGCAAACTGACGAAAATCTGATATTTTATTCATTTTCAGGCTTTTTTATTCAGAATTATTGATTACCTTTGCAGCCCCAAAAACAAGGGTAATTCACTGAGTATTAACCGGCTCCCCGGAGCCACAAAGCCAAATTAATTAAATGAGTCTTGACCCAGAACAGGTGAATGATCAGGAAAACATTCACGAAACTGCTGACACTCAGCAGGAAAACACAATCCAGGATGTTGTAGAAACCACTCCTGAAGCAGAAGTCCCAACCACAGAAGAAGTAATCGAAGAAGTCGCTCCAGCCGAAGAAGCACCTGTTGCAGAAGAAGTTGCTGTAACTGAAGAGGCTCCTGTTGCTGAAGTTGTAACAGAGGTTGTTGAAGCCCCGGTTGCTGAAGTTGTTGCCGCTCCTGTCGTAAAAGAAGTTGTTGAAGAAGCTCCGATTGAAAAACCGGCCAAACCGCGTTTTGAGTTTCCTCCACAGATAGCCCCCGGTGATTTTGACTGGGATTCTATCAATAAAAAACACCAGCTGTATTCTGCAGATGAGCATAACAAACTGGAAGCACTTTATGATAAAACCTTAAGTTCTATCGTAGAGCATGAAGTGATCGACGGAACAGTTGTTGGTAAAAACAACCGAGAAATCGTGATCAACATTGGTTTCAAATCAGATGCTGTTATTCCTGCTGCTGAATTCAGGTACAACCCGAATCTCAAAGTTGGTGATAAAGTAGAAGTGTATGTTGAAAGCCAGGAAGACCTGAGTGGTCAGCTCGTTCTTTCACACAAGAAAGCCCGGATCCTCCGTTCATGGGAGCGTATTAATCAGGCCTATGAAACCCAGGAAATCATTACCGGTTATGTTAAATGCCGTACCAAAGGTGGTCTCATCGTTGATGTATTCGGAATTGAAGCATTCCTCCCCGGTTCACAAATTGATGTTAAACCGATTCGCGACTATGATATTTTCGTGGATAAAACCATGGAATTCAAAGTTGTTAAAATCAACCACGAATATAAGAATGTGGTTGTCAGCCACAAAGCGCTTATCGAAGATGAACTCGAACAACAGAAAGCCGATATCATCTCCAAACTTGAAAAAGGTCAGGTTCTCGAAGGTACCGTTAAGAATATCACTTCCTATGGTGTATTCATCGACCTTGGCGGCGTAGATGGTCTTATTCATATTACCGACCTCAGCTGGGGCCGTATCAATCAGCCATCCGAAATCGTTGAACTCGATCAGAAAATCAAAGTGGTTATCCTCGATTTCGATGAAAACAAAAAACGTATTGCCCTTGGTCTCAAACAACTTACACCTCACCCATGGGACAGCCTTGATGCAGGTCTCAAAGTAGGGGATAAGGTTTCAGGTAAAGTAGTTGTTATTGCCGATTATGGTGCATTTGTTGAAATCGCTGTTGGTGTTGAAGGCCTTATTCACGTAAGTGAAATGTCATGGTCACAGCATCTCCGCACAGCACATGACTTCTTAAAAGTAGGTGATGTAATCGAAGCCGTTGTTCTGACACTCGATCGCGACGAACGCAAAATGTCGCTCGGTATCAAACAATTGATTCCGGATCCATGGGCAAATATCAATCAGAAATTCCCGGTTAACTACAAAAACAAAGCCGTTGTCCGCAACTTTACCAACTTCGGTATTTTTGTTGAACTCGAAGAAGGAGTTGATGGTCTGATTCATATTTCCGATTTAAGCTGGTCGAAAAAAATCAAGCATCCTGCCGAATTTACCAAGATTGGTGAAACCATCGACGTAATCGTTCTGGATGTAGATTCAGAAAACCGTCGTTTAAGCCTCGGACACAAACAACTCGAAGAAAATCCATGGGATGTTTTCGAATCTGTTTTTGAAGTTGGATCTACCCACAAAGGTACCATCGTAACCCAGGCCGAAAAGGGTGTTGTTGTTGCTCTTCCATATGGCGTTGAAGGTTTCGCACCCACGCGTCATATTGTAAAAGAAGATAATTCAACTGCCCGCGTCGACGAAAGTCTTGATTTTAAAGTGATTGAGTTCTCAAAAGAAAACAAAAAGATCATTTTATCCCATTCAAAAGTATATCAGGATGTACAGGCTGCCGAAAAAGCAAAAGAATCAGCCAAAGGTATTGCTGAAGACCTGAGTACCAAAAAAGCTGTTAAGAAACTCAAGGAAAGCATGGAGAAAACAACTCTGGGCGATCTCGAAGCCTTAGCCAGCCTGAAAGAGGATATGGAAATCAAGGAAAAGAAAACCAGAGACAATGCTGCTGCTGCTTATATCGAAAGCAAAAACGCAGAAGCTGCTGCCGCTGATGAAGTAGAAGAAGTAGAAGAAGTAGAAGAAGTAGAAGAAGTGGAAGAAGTTGCAGAAATCGTTTCTGAAACCGAGGTTGAACCCGAAACCGAATCTACCGAAACAGAGGAACCCAAAGCATAGGTTTTTCCTGAATTCGATCCAATAAAATAGTAGAGCCAACGCATGCGTTGGCTCTACTATTTTTATAATG
>CAYLTH010000203.1:0-1651 GCA_964386485.1 uncultured Bacteroidales bacterium
GAACAGATTATTTTTTCAGATGGAAGTAGAATTGGCCTTTTTGATCATCGGAATCTGGTAATACAGAATAATCCGGGTTTTGGGCATTCTTTGTGATTTCACTTACAGCATTTTGAATATGGTCAGCAATCTGAAAAATGGACAGCGACGGATCCTCATTGTATTTCAGATAATCGATCAGATAATGAGCAAAAGGACTGTTATCTGAGAATTTTAACTGGTCAGATACCGTTTCATCATGCATACCACTGGCAAGCACCACCCGGCTTTTGAAATTTTCTTTGCGGGAAATGTAATCTTCTGCAGAACGTTGTTTTGTACTGATCAATCCGGCGTAACAGGCATCATTGATTAAAACAATATGCAATGATTTAAATGCATTCAGGATAGAACGCAGTTGGCTATAGCCCAGATAATCTGCCTGTCCGCCTTTTTCAGCATCATATGGAACCCAATATCCATCATTTGTAAGCGGATCTACATCCCCATGTCCGGCATAATAAATAATCAGTCTGTCGTTCTCGCCCACCAGGGGAATCAGTTGCTTAAGGGTGTTAATGATATTTGACCGGGTGACCTGTTTATTGGTCAGGGTAATTACATTACTGGTATCAAAAGAACGGTATTGATTCAGTAATACTTTTGAAAAGCATTTTACATCATTAACTGCTGTCCGCAGTGGAGGCCAATGTTCATATTCATCCACAGCTATCAGTAACAGGAAATTCTTATAACTTTTTTCTACCGGGGCAGACGTGTTTGTTGGTCCAACAGGCCGGGTTCCGCGGTTTGCAATGGTATTGTCGGGTGTTGACTGAGAAGTTTGCGGAGTGGCGGCCAGTGCCGGTTTTGAGACGAATTCTGTTGCTTTGAGGGGTTCAATAAAGTATGGAACAACCAATTGGATGTCGCTATACGTCCACGACACCATATCATGGGCTAACTGTTTGTATCCCTTGATCATAACAGCAGCGCCTTCATTCCGGATTCCAATGTATTTGTTTTCATCCATCTTGTCGATATAAAACCGACTGTTTTCAAAGCGGAAGAATAAGCGGGTACTCTGCTTATCCCACGGCTCGATCGAAGACCCCACTGATTGGGATATTGTGGTTTTGGAGTCAGCAATGATTTTTGCGATATTCTGGTTGTATTGCTGATAACATTCTTCCAGAATCAGCAGCAATTCCTGTTTTGCCTTTTGCCAACGGATATTGTAATCGGCCTGGGATTCATTGATGATTTTTATGGGAAACTCTGGTTTTTTGGATTGAATGGTGGCAGATAGACAATTAAACAAGCCGTAATATAAGCGTTGGTTGGGCTGGTTCTGGTTAAAACGTAAGGCATTGCCCAGGGAAAATGTATAGCCCGGATTCTGCGTATAAATTGTTTTTAAAAGCTCTGGTACCTGGTCCGTTTTACGGCATAAAACAGCGTTTATGGCATTGATAAACAAACGGTTTTGGGTGTTAATGCTGTCTGGAAGACGGTCCTTCAGTAAAGCATTCAGCTCATCCTGTTTATTTCCGGCCATCAGGCACAAGGCCTGACCGTTCAGGCAGTCGGTATTGCGGGGGTCCGTTAAAAGCGATTCTCTGAAATACGCTTCGGCCTTCTCATAATCCTCATCTGTAAAAGCAGCAAATGC
>CAYLTH010000203.1:1751-4594 GCA_964386485.1 uncultured Bacteroidales bacterium
GTATCAGAAGGCTGTGATTCGAGCACCGGGTCAACATCCGCCAGAACGTCCCGGTAAGCCTTTTTATTAAAGAGTAACTTCGCCCGGTTCAGGCGGTTTTCCCGGATATTATAACTCAGACGGATGGCTCTCTGAAAATCAGAAAGAGCGGAATCAGCATACCCCAGCGCCCGGTTTGCTTCGCCCCTGAGCTGCCAGGCTTTTCCACTAATTGTATTTTCCAAAGCCTCATTAATCCGGCTTTTTGCATCAGGGAATGATTTGCGCTTCATCAAACGTTCAGCTTCTGCCAGCAGGGAGTCTGAAATCAGTTCATTAACTTTATAAATCCGGATATATTTATTCGATTTATTGACTGCCAGAAGATTCCCGTCTTTACTCAGCGACATGACCGGATAAATTGACGGATCGAGCTGTATCCGGAAAAACTCCTTCCCGTCAGGTACCCGGATCATACTTGCAGAATGGTCGTATGATCTGCAATACAGATAATTTTGAAACGGACTAAACCGGATTGCGCTTATTTTATTGGTGTGCACAGTTCCGGTCCATACTTTCTGATCACTTGTTAAATCCCAGATATGAATTTGTCCCTCGGAATTGCCGATGGCCAGGTAATGATCATCCGAACTGATATCAATAGCACTGATGAGTGCAAACCCGGAAGGAATGGATTTGATGTATTTTCTTGTACTGTAATTAATGATATCAATGCTTTCATCAGCATAGACAATTATTATTTCAGCTTTTTGGTGAAGGGGCACAATTTTTTTGATGATTCTTCCGTATCCATCCTGATAAATTTCGATTCCGCTTGCATTGGTCATGTCCCACTGCAGAAGTTTACTTCCGTCGTTATAAAGGAGGATATCCTGTTTTGGAAGAAAATCAAAGGAGGAGATCGTTTTTCGTGTGCTTTCCGTCCGGCCGAATTCAATGCTTGCTTTGGAAAGATCAACGTAATTGACCTCATCCTCATTCTGGAGGGCTACTTTGCCGTTTTCCGACAAGGCAATACTTTTGGCTGAATTAACCTTGAAATTAAGTTTAACAGGGGTCAGCGATCGGGTAGTCCGGGAATATCTGTTAAAGACATTGTCTGTTCCGATGATGAGAAGCTCCTCAGAGTCTTTTGAGAAACACAGACCGGTAATATGTTTCGATTGTACCGAATCTTCCGCGATGCGTTGTTGGGCATTCGCCTGAACGATCACCAGAAAAAAACAGATCAAGGGCATTAACCAGCGCCCGTATCGAAATACCAAATTCATTTGAGCAGCCATTTAGGAATACAAAATGCGATTACGAAGATATAAAAATTTCTCTGATTTCATGAGGTTTGTGTTTCTTCTTCAATTGTTTCTTCATGGCTTGCAAAACGGTTTGATCCAATGAATTCATCTTTTGCAGAGCCGAAAGTAATGCAGTTTGCTGGGTTTTACATTCGGTGTAGGAGGCGGATCGCATGATTATTTTATCATAATGATAATAATGAAAACGACTTCTCCGCAGGATCAATCCCCAGGCCCTTTCTTTTGGGATTTTGTTATTAAACAAATCATTTTCTTCTTTAATCTGTTTCCGGAGCAGCAGCATTTCTTTGTATCTCGAAACCATTTCGTTGCCACCATTACGCAGGGATTGTGTTTCTTTCTGAAGATCGGCACTGGTCTGAATCTGATTCAGGTTATTGTAGCGGTTAATCAGGGGTGTCAGGTCATTTTCGAAGACACCCGGGAAAATAATTTTGAGTGTATCGCGTATTTTAAGCACATTGCCTTTGAAGTGCAATGCCCAGGCAGCAATGCTGTCGTAGCGGCTGTCTGTTAATTTGATGTCGGTGAGTATGGTTTTTCCCTGTCCGATACGGTCATCCAGTTTGTTGCAGTCTTCATAAGCATTATAGCGCTGGCGAATGTCACTGATTTCGTTCTTCACAACACCCTGAAAACCGTTTTTATATTCATCGGTACTGCGCTTAATCAGGGATTCCAGTTCCATTTTCTGTTCTTCCAGTATCCTGAATGATTGCATGTATTTTTCCATCCAGCGGGATAAAACACTTCCTTTTTTTAGTTTCTCCTTTGCTGTGGTTGTAAGCAGATAATCATTCATTCCGACTTTCTGTGTTTTAATTTCATCCTGATAGATCCCGCGATAGTCGCGTTTGTACAAATCACAAATCTTCGGATACAGGCTGTCGATTGTAAACCGGTAATATTTCAGGCTGTCGATGCCGGAATGGAAAAAGCGGGCATCATTGAGCACTGTTTTCCCGAATTCAATCTTCTCAGAAATGACTTCCATTTCCTGGTAACGCAGGTACTTCTCTTCATAAAGGCGGAAATCGTTCTGGTAAAGTTTTTCTTCCTGGCTCATATAGTAGGCCTTATCTTCCTGAAAATTCTTCTCAAGCAATGCATCCGATGAAACCATCGTTTCATAGTCCGCTTTTAGATCTTTGATTGATTCCAATATTTTTTTTCCGAAGCGGATCATGCTTTCCGGGCTATTTTGTTGTTCATATTCAACCCGGTTTTTTTCTATCTCTGCGAGTTCCTGCTGAAATTTTCCGGCGTAACGGCTCGAATAGGCATCCTGCACAGTTTTGGCTTCATTATTGATTTCCACAACCTGCACCTCGAGTGTATAGTACAGATCTATAAGAGGTTGAGATTTTTTAATGATATCAACTCCGTACCGCAGACGGGTTCTCAGGTCACTCTCTGTTTCATAAACATTTGTCATCTCCTGCAAAACCGGAAGAATAGCCCGGTCGTAAACCACTGCATAGTTTGGTTTGTTGGCATAATATTGAGTGAGCAGTTTTTTCTGGGTTTCAA
>CAYLTH010000204.1:0-4586 GCA_964386485.1 uncultured Bacteroidales bacterium
ACATGGAGCTCCATTCCCAGTGTCCGTTTGTTCCTTTGGCCGGATGATGGGGTATTGTGATGCAGGGGTAGGGGGAAAGAAAGCTGCGGTAATCGTTCAGGTCGCCCAGACTGTCGTAACCCACCGGAACCGGAGGAACAGCATCACTCCCGAAGATCACCTGTTTGTGTCCGCCTCCCGGTACAACGCCCACGCCGGTTTTGGTGTATTCCCATCCGTGAAATGTTACAAATTCACCCGGGATATTATACACATTATTGTAATACCGGATGCTGTCCCATTCCCAAACTTCGAGGTTCTCGGCATGATCTGTCATTCCCAGAAAATCAAGCTGGGCCACATTTCTGGCATACCACAATGCTCCGGCAGGCCCGTTTACAGCACTATCCGCAGCAGGACAATCGGAAAAGGTGGTATGGCAGTGAATATCACCCCAGAAAATCTGTTGTGCTTTGATAATCCGAATGTTAAATACTGCGATTATCAGGATTGTGTATAGAATGAGTCGCTTCATTTCCCATGAATTTTTAATCATGGGTAAATATATAAAAACTTCTCTACATCATTCTGCAGAGCGAAATAGCGGCAATTTTCGTTTGAGTTCATTGATCTGAACCCGCTGGAAAATAAAGGGGATATACTCGGTTACCACGTCACACTTATCGAGACCAAAGGCTTTTTCATCACGCTGCCCAAGTTTTTTTAACAGGAAATAGGCATTCAGAATCAAACCATCCCGGAAAGCAAATTCATTTTCTGCTGAAAGGAATTTCTCGATCACCACAAAACGGAAGTCAGGTTCATTGTTGTATTTCGTTGATCCATCTGGTAGTACATGCATGTTCAGTTCCTGTCGGGTCACCATTTCAGAGACTATCTTTTTGAAGTAGTACTCCGTTCTTGGCTGAACACGAAACCCGATATTAATGGTAACTTTTATCACCGTTTCTTCAATCAGTTCGGTTACTTCATAATTCAGCGTATAGGGGTCATCCGTTCTGTTAATATGCAGGAACCAGTAGACATCTGCACGCTTGGGCTTTTTCGAAAAGATGGAATTCATGATCTTTTCCTCGATCTCATTCCGTTTATTCGCTTTGGTCAGATAAATCAGGTGAGTCGAAAATTTGGGAATGTTTTCGTCCTGCCTGAGCTCGGGGAAAAGCGTGGCGTATTTTCCGATATCCACAAATTTTATTAAACGATTGTTGATTTTTCGGGCTTCATACCAAACATACATCACCGCAAACAAGACGAGTTCAAAGAACAGAAACATCCACCGGTCCTGAATCTTGACGACATTGGTAATGAAAAAGGAGATTTCAATGATTCCCCAGACTGTCAATACTGCTGTAACTCCGATCCGGTTCCATTTCAAGCGGTATATCAGATAGAATCCCAATAACAGGGTTGTCATCAGCATGGCTACACTGATAAAAAACCCATAAGCGGCTTCCATTTCCGAGGAAGTCCTGAAATACAATACTGTTAGGATACATCCCAGCCAGATAATCGTATTAACACTCGGTATATAGATTTGTCCTTTCAGGTTAGTGGGCTGTCGCACGGTAACTCTCGGCCAGTAATTCATACTCATGGCTTCGCTGATCAGCGTAAAGGAGCCGCTGATCAGAGCCTGGGATGCAATAATGGTGGCCATGGTAGCGATAAGGATGCCCGGAAGCAGAAACCAGGAGGGCATGATCTCGAAAAACGGATTGGCATTGTTTAACCGACCGATCCCTGAATGCATGAGCCAGGCACCCTGTCCCAGATAATTTATCATCAGGCTGGTTTTAACAAAGATCCAGCTGATGCGGATGTTGTTTCTGCCACAATGTCCCAGATCAGAATAAAGCGCTTCGGCACCGGTTGTGCAAAGGAATACAGCCCCGAGCAGCCAGAATCCATGCGGGTAATGTGCCAACAGGTCATAGGCATAAACCGGATTCAGTGCTTTTAAAACGGAAGGAAACTGAAGTATCTGGATAAATCCCAGAATGAGTAACATGCTGAACCATACGGTCATAATAGGGCCGAATGCCGACCCGACTTTATTGGTTCCAAACCGTTGGAAAAAGAATAATCCCGAAAGAATGACGATTACAATCGGTACAACAGGAAGATCCGGAGCCAGCAATGTGAGCCCTTCAATGGCAGATGTAACAGAAATGGGAGGGGTGATAATTCCGTCAGCCAGCAGGGATGTTGCACCCAGGATCGTTGGAATGACCAGTTTTTTGCTGTGTCGGCGTACAAGGGCATAGAGCGAAAATATTCCGCCTTCACCATGATTATCCGCCCGAAGAGTGAAGAAAATATATTTAACAGTGGTTTGCAGTGTAAGTGTCCAGAAGATGCACGAAACCGCGCCGAAGATAAGTTGTTCTGTAATGGCTTTATCTCCGGCGATGGCTTTTAAAACATACAGCGGACTGGTGCCGATATCCCCGTAAATAATGCCCAGGGTGATCAACAGGGAGGCCATAGAAATCCTGTCCGATGGTTTAGTCGAAATCATAAAGTCAGTATGTAATGGGTTAAATTGTCGCTACAAACCGGTATCCCACGCCTGATTCCGTTAAAAGGTGCTTGGGCCGGTTCGGGTCATTTTCGATTTTTTTACGTATTTGTGCAATATATACTCTTAAGTATTGGGATTCCCCGATAAAGCCCGGACCCCATACTTCTTTCAATAAGTATTGATGTGTCAGTACTTTCCCTTCATTTTTAACAAAAAGAGCCAGTAAAGTATATTCGGTTGATGTAAGTTTAATCGCCTCGTTGTTTTTTTTGACAACGCGATTTGCCAAATCAATGGATTTGTCATCAAAAGTCAAAATCGTATTCACGGTTTCGCCTGAGGAAGCGATACGGATTGCCGACCGGATCCGGGCCACCAGTTCTCCTGTTCTGAAGGGCTTGATCAGGTAGTCATTCGCTCCGTTGTCAAGTGCTCTCACAATATCGGATTCATCACTTTGAACCGACAGGATGATTACTGGACGGGTATACCATTCCCGAAGTCGCTTCAGAACATTGTGACCCGTATCATCTGGTAAACCAAGATCGAGAATAATCAGGTCGGGTGGATGATTGATCGCCAGCATGAGTCCTTCCCGTGCGTTACACGCCAGCCTGACCTGATAATCATTATTCTGGAGAATAATCTCCAGTAATTTTCTGATCTGGGCTTCGTCGTCAATAACCAGTATTTCCGGATTATTCATTTTTCAGGTTATTAATATACGTGGTTTCTGTCGGGATCTGAATAATAAACTTGGATCCCCCGGTATCGAGATTTGTTAAGAATATCGTGCCATCATGGGCTTCGATAAAGCCTTTTACAATCGAGAGACCCAATCCGGTTCCGCCTGCTTTCGAGTTCTTTAAACGATAAAATTTGTCGAAAACCTTATCGATTTCATCTTCCGGAAAACCAATTCCATTATCCATGATTTCAATAATAAGCCGGTTTTCTACTGTATCCGTTTCAGACGATAATTCATGGGATTTGAAACTAAAATGACCATTAACCGAAACATGCGTACTGACATGAATGTCAATTAATGTTCCGGCAGGCGTATATTGCAGGGCATTTTGCAGAAGGTTGAATAAGGCCTGTTCCATCAGCCCGTAATCCAGTTTAAATAAAGGCAGATTCGGAACAAAATGAATCTGTATTTTATGATGTAAGGCCTGTTCTTCAAGTTGATTTACAACAGAATAGATCAGTTCACTTAAGTCACACCAGTCTTTACGCGGTCGAATGTATCCGGATTCCAGCCTCGACATATTCAACAGGTTTTCGACCTGCTGATTCAAACGGATAGAGGCAGCCGAAATCTCATGCATCAAACTTTTACGGGAAGTCTCCGGTATGGTATCATAATCACTCATCAGATTGTCGGAAGCCCCGATAATAGTAGCAATCGGTGTTTTTAATTCATGGGAAAGTGAATTAAACAGGACATTATAGAGTTTTACGGTATTGGCACGTTCCTCCTTTAGCCTGGATTCTTTTTCAAATTTCCGGATTTTAAACGTTAATGCGGCATTCACCATGGCAATCACGAAATACATCAGCAGTAACAAACTGTCTTCAGCATCTCCGATATGAATGGTATACCGGGGAGGGATAAAAAAGAAATCCCAGACCAGTGCACTCAGGGCGGCCGCCAGCAGCACAGGCCTGATTTCAAAGAACATTGCAATGAGAGATACTGTCATCAGCAATACCAATGCAATGGATTTATACCCCAGTAACCAGGATAGGAGGTAACACACTGTACTTACAATAATTACCAGTAATACGGCAATATAATATTGTCTGGATTTTGGGATTCGGCTGAGTAAAAATTTCGACATTTTCACAACAAATAAGAACGCTGCAAATGTATACCCGAATTTGTAAAGGGGATATAAAAACTTTAACGCCCGATATAAAAATAATATAAAGATGCCGGATTGAACCGGATTCATTTGCAGGTTCGTCCGAATTGCTTTACTTTTATTGCTTAAAGTTGAAACCAATGACAACAGCTTATGGTATATGCAGTCTGAGCCGCATTCCGGTCAGGGCTACT
>CAYLTH010000205.1:0-4479 GCA_964386485.1 uncultured Bacteroidales bacterium
TTGTCCGTAGTTCTCAAAAAGGGATTCATACCATTGTTTTTTGTTCATTTCGTTTAGTGTTAAAATAATCTTTTGGTTTTTAATTCATGTAAGAAAAAGAGTGGTTTGTATGTTTTCAGCTGTTTGGTCTGATGAATGTGATTTTATATGGGATTATTTGATGTAAATGTAGAAATAATCTTTCAATACTCCGAACTTCGTTTGGAATATCGCGTTGTTGATTTTATTGTTAATTATTTAACGAAGTGTTGGCTAATAATGGTAGTTTTGACATAGAATTCATTATCAATAGGCTGATTTCTTCTTTGTCAAAATTGAAAAATACTAAGTCGTTGATAATAAACTAATGTGCCATGAAGCGAATCCTTCTTTTCTTTTCTGTAGTTATGATAGGAGTAATGCATGTTTTTGCTCAGGTAGCTATCAATGTAAATTATAGTCCGCCAGATCCATCTGCCGGGCTGGATATCGACCATAATACCAAAGGGTTCCTTCCTCCGCGGGTAACTTTTCAACAACGCAATAACATACTGAGGCCGGTTGCCGGACTAATGGTGTTTTGTACGAATTGCAAATCGGACGGAACAGAAACTATTTCCATTTTCCAGGGGAAAGATTGGTTGAATCTGTGTTGTTTGATTTGTGATGTGCCGAATACACCGCCGGCAGGTATTCATGTTCCAACAGCACAATCTATTACCTGGAGATGGAACAAAGTCCCCATTGCAACCGGGTATAAATGGAATACAACCAATAACTTTGCTACAGCCATTGATATTGGTGCTGATACTTCAACAACCGAAACCGGATTAAATTGCTTAACTTCATATACACGCTATCTATGGGCTTATAATGCATGCGGTAATTCCGGGCCCCGGTCATTGATGCAAACAACTTCTCCCATTACTTTTGCTACTTCACCGCCAGCAGGAACCCACATTGCTGGTTTTTCTTTTGTTACCTGGAACTGGAACCCGGTGCCGGGAGTAATAGGTTATAAATGGAGTACAATCAACGATTTCAACACTGCAGTAAATCTGGGTGCAGCAAACTCAAATACAGAGATCAATCTTTCTTGCGGCACAACCTTCATTCGTTATCTGTGGGCCTATGATGTGTGCGGATATTCACTGCCAACAGTATTGACCCAAACCACGGAACCTTGTTCATCCTGCGGAACTTCGCTGATTGATGTCCGCGATGGCGCTGCCTACAATACGGTTCTGATCGGAACCCAATGCTGGTTTGCCCAGAATATCAATATGGGAAAAAAAATCAGCGGGGCCATTCTGCAGTCCAATAATGGCACCATTGAGAAATATTGTTATGATAACCTGGAGGATAATTGCAGTGTATATGGCGGATTATATACATGGGCCGAGGCAGTGCAGTTTTTGAACGGGGCAACCAACAGCACATCATGGGACCCCATACCATCAGGATATGTGACCGGAATATGTCCAAACGGATGGCATTTGCCTGATGATGATGACTGGAATAACCTGACATCTTACCTTGGCGGTTTAACTGTTACCGGAGGAAAGATGAAAGATGTTTCATGGCTTTGGGATTATCCCAATACCGGTGCTACCAACGAAAGTGGTTTCACCGGACTTCCTGCCGGTTATGCGATTGGTTATGGTGGCAACAACTTTTACAGTCTGCACAGTAACACCTGGTATTGGTCTGCAACACAGATTAATTCAACAGGTGTAAATGCGCTCATCCTGAACTACAATGATGCGCAGGTCGATTTCTATCCTCATTTTAAGCCTGCCGGCTATTCAGTGCGCTGTTGTAAAGATTGAAAAAACAATCATTTAATTTCTTTGTCATGAACAAGGTTGCTTCGTTTTTGATTTTTTTCCTGATTTCAGGAATGAGTATTTATGCACAGGTGGGCATAAACAACAACAACAGTGCACCGAATCCTTCGGCCGCTCTGGATGTAAATTTCAATGACAAGGGTTTTTTGCCACCCCGGATGACTTTTGAACAGCGCAATGCAATCCAGAATCCGGCCGAAGGCCTGATGGTGTATTGTACAAATTGCAAACCAGACGGAACAGGCACAGTTACAATCTTTCAAGGGGGCAAATGGATGAATCTGTGTTATTTGAATTGTGATTTACCCAACACACCACTTCCCGGAACCCAATTCCCTTCTGAAACTCAAATAATTTGGAATTGGAACAGTGTTCCCGCTGCAACAGGATATAAATGGAATACCACAAATAGTTATTCTACTGCGGTCGACCTGGGGGATTCTCTGTCTAAAACAGAAACCGGCCTTACCTGTTTTACAGAGTATACCCGTTATGTATGGGCATATAATTCATGCGGCAATTCTGCATCACTTTCATTAACAGACACAACTGCCTATATTCCGGTTACTGTTTCCCCGGTTGAAGGAATGCATATCGCTGGTTTCTCCACGATAATCTGGAACTGGTCGATCGTTGAAGGGGCAACAGGTTATAAATGGAATACAACAAATGATTACAACACTGCTGAAGATACAGGTAATGATAATTCACTTACAGAGACCAATATGGCCTGCGGAACATACAATTCCCGTTATGTATGGGCATATAATGCCTGCGGATATTCCATTTCAACACAACTGACAATGGCTACAACTTCCTGCACTGAATGTGGTAGTCCGATTACAGATGTCCGGGATAACACAATATACAGTACTGTGTTGATAGGGACCCAATGCTGGTTAGCCCAAAATCTTAATATTGGTGTAATGGAAAGTGTGTGTTTGGATCAAGCCAATGACGGTATTATACAAAAGTACTGTCAGGAGGGCATTGAAGAGAATTGTAATATTTATGGTGGATTATATCAGTGGGCGGAAATGGTACAATACCTCAATGGAGCAACAAACTCAAGTTCATGGAATCCGGTCCCCGCAGGTAATGTTCAAGGAATTTGTCCTCAAGGCTGGCATATCCCCACAGAGGCAGATTGGTGCACGCTAACCCGTTTTATAGACCTGACTGTTAATTGTTCTGCAGTGGGTTACAGTGGAACGGATGTGGGAATTAATATGAAGAGTACCACCGGTTGGTATGGCGGAGGAAATGGTATTAATACTTCTGGATTTACGGCACTTCCGGGGGGATATACCACCATGAGTAACGAATTTATTGCCCTTTTTCACTCGGCATATTTTTGGTCTGCAGACGATAATTCAAATATTAATGCCTGGTATAGGACTTTGGAGGCAAACTCCCTGCAAATAAACAGGTTCGGATACAACAAAGGAGAAGCGCGTTCAGTCAGGTGCAGCAAGGATTAAATTAATCCAGCCCGGCAAATTTGAAGGGTTGTGCCAACTTGAAATTCATTGAAGATTCACCGGCATAGTTTTCGTTTTTATCCAGGCTGAGTTTTCTCACTTCAGCCTTTTCAGTGAAATCAATCTTCCCAAAATCCACCCAGATCACATTGGGATTTAAGACATTGTCGAAGTAGTAAACCAGATTTTTCTGGTCGGCAACGGTTCTCCATCTTGTTGAAGAAATATTGGGTTCGTCTGCAGAAGAAATGCCCAGGGGGACAGAACAATTTCTGATAACACCGAATACACTTGCAATGGCTAATCTCGTATTGTCTGTTTTTGGGATTGCTTCGATATAGTAGGATGCTCTTACAAACCGGTCTGCTGCCCTGTTTGTTCCCGGTAACATGATGGTTCCGGGTATCCCCTTCCAGTAGCTCCGTATGGCTAACTGTTCTTCAAAAACAGGTGAATTGGTCATTGTAATATATTTTCTGTCGTGATGGATTACCAGTTTGCCGTCAATATATTCTAAAATCGCATTATCGCCGCTTGCATCGGAAACTGATAGATGGACGGTTGCAAAAATGTCTGTTCCCGGAATGTGGGCGGAGGCAATGATAAAATCAATCTTTTTGAAGGCATCAACCAATTCCGAAACCGTGGCAAAGTTATCTAAGGAGTATTGCAACCAGAGTGAAACAGCCATTCCTTTCTTATTGCCATCCTTTTCAAATTCAGGATAACCTGACTCAGCCAGCCATAAAAGATTGCCAACCAACCCCTTCTCGTTCATGCCATCTGAGGAGGCTAAGTCCCATGAACTGGTAATTACACTTCCATATTTGGATGTCCAGTTAATGGAATTATTTCCTGCTCCACCATTTCTTTCAATACCTCTGGGGAAAATCCATAAATTGGCAGGAATGTCGCCCTTCCAATCCATTGATCGGGCAGTGATTATCATGCCGTTTGGCCCCTGGTAAACCACTCTTGTACAGGAGATTGCTTTGTAATCGATGAATACAAAACTTAGAATTGTTAAAACGGCCAGAAGTTTGATTTTTGTTTTCATAGGTGTATTATTAAAATCAGTTCCATTTTTTCCCTCGGTTATAATCTTCTGCCTGGCATCACGGTCTGAATTTTTCAAAGGTACTGCCATTGAACTTATAAACTCCCTTTTCAGG
>CAYLTH010000206.1:0-4445 GCA_964386485.1 uncultured Bacteroidales bacterium
CCATCCTGATAATAAACCTGGGCATTGGCCATTTCTTCCGGAGTACCCCATTTCATATCAATGGTTGGTACCTGATTAAAGCGGGAAAATACGATGCCGGCGATTACCATAACAACTAAAGCAACTGCAGGTAACCATTTCATTTTTCGTTTGTTATAGGTTAATGCGCCTTCTTCCGGACATTTGGTAACACAATCACCGCACAAATGGCAATCAATATGTTTTACACTATCTTCGGTTGAGATCGGCAGGGCATATGGACAAACTTTATCACAGATTTTGCAATGGGTACAGAGGTTGTCGTGACGGGTAACTTTTATGAGCGGAAACAGAAAAGTTTCCCGTTTGAAACTTTCCAGCAGAAAACCAACGCCACATAATATTCCTACATAAATAGTCCAGTGAACACCCAGTTTGAAAACGAGTTCGAAAACCAGAAAAATCCCGCTGATGATTACAAAATAAAGGGTAAAGGCAAATAAATTGCTGGCGGCCCCAAGCGGACATAAATATTTGCACCAGAATTGCCGGATAAAAAATGAACCCAAAATTACGATCAGCAGGGCGGAAATTGCAAATAGTAAATCTGTATCATGACCAAACCCGGTAAAAACAGCATAAAAAGGATCAAATTTCCGACAAAATAATTCGCTGCTTGTCACTGTGAAATAAACAGTTATAAAAAGCAGCACATATTTCAATATCCGCAACAGACGATCGGCCCAACCTGTAATGGTGTAGCGCAATTTAAATTTTTCGCCCCATCTGCCCAGCCATTCGGTAAACATCCCGATCGGGCAGATATAACTACAAAACAGTTTGCTGAAGAGGACTATGGCCGCAATCAATACAAAAGCCATGGCAATTTGCAGGGATGTCATGGAGCAGGCCAGGGTATTATTAACCAAAAAACTGCTGTATGCCATGAGTCCGCCATATGGGCAATATGCTTCAAAATCAGCTTGATAGCTATTGTCAAAAAATAGTCTGATGACCATGTATACAAGTAGGCCGAGGATGCTGTATTGCAGGGCCAGGCGGTAGTAATTTCTTCTGCTTTGTTTTGGTTTTTTCATATCAGGAAGTTTAATGGTAATCAGACACTAAGGTTAAAATCGCGTAAAGCATCATTCAATGATGTTTTGGTATCGGTAGAGGCTTTACGCTGACCAATGATCAGAGCACAGGGCACATGGTAGATGCCGGCCGGAAACTGTTTGGGCATGGTGCCTGGAATTACCACTGAGCGGGCAGGTACAACACCTTTATATTCAATGGGTTCTGGGCCTGAAACATCGATAATCCGGGTTGATTGGGTAATAACAACATTGGCACCCAGTACGGCTTCCCGTTCAACACGAACACCTTCCACGACAATACAGCGGGAGCCGATAAAACAATCATCCTCTATAATAACCGGTGCAGCCTGCACGGGTTCGAGTACGCCGCCTATCCCAACCCCGCCGCTCAGATGGACATTCCTGCCGATTTGTGCACAGGAACCCACGGTTGCCCAGGTATCCACCATGGTACCGGAGTCAACATATGCGCCAATATTGATGTAGGAGGGCATCATCACCACGCCGGGAGCGATATATGCACCATAACGGGCTATAGCGTGCGGAACAACCCGTATGCCCAGCTCTTTGTAATTCTTCTTCAGCGGGATTTTGTCATGAAATTCGAATGGTCCGATCTCAATTTTTTCTGACTGACGGATCATAAAATACAGCAGAACTGCTTTTTTTACCCATTCATTTACTTTCCAGATGCCATTTTCATTATATGCTACCCGCAGACTTCCTGCATCCAGCATCTGAATAGCAGTATTGATGGCTTCCTGAACAGGTTTTTCCTGAAGGATACCGCGGTTTTCCCAGGCTTCATTGACCTGCTGTTCCGGTTTTAGTGTCATTATTCCGATATTGTAGTCAAAAATAGGCATTTTTCGTTTACCTTGAACCGAATTGTTACCTTTGTTGTTGTTTAGTATTAAACCAAATAAGGTGGGGAGAATCGTAGCAATTGATTATGGGAAAAAGCGTGTCGGCATTGCTGTAACCGATGAATTACAGATGTTTGCAACGGGTTTAACAACAGTTCCCGCACAGGATATTTTCGTCTTTCTTAAAAATTATTTTGATTCTGAAACTATTGATGAAATTATAGTGGGTAAAGCCACTCAAATGAATGGAAGTGATTCTGAATCAATGGTATATGCAACACCTTTTTTCAACCGCCTGAAGAAATTGTATCCAACAATCCGGATATCCTGGTTTGACGAACGTTTTACCTCAAAAATGGCTTCTGCGGCCATTTCACTTTCCGGACTAAAGAAAAAAGACCGGGAGGATAAGGCATTGATTGACAAAGTCAGTGCCACTATTCTGCTTCAATCCTATCTTGAATCCAAAACTTATATTCAAAACAAATGATTCTGTCCATTGTATCTTACGGAAATGCTGTTTTAAAGCAAAAAGCAGTTGAGATAAAGCCCGATTATCCTAAACTTCAGGAGGTTATCTCCAATATGTATGAAACCATGTATTCAGCCGGAGGTGTTGGTCTTGCAGCTCCTCAGGTGAATATGGGTATCCGCCTTTTTATCGTGGATGCGTCACCCTTTGATGATGAAGACCCGAAAGCGAAAGATTTTAAAAGGGTGTTTATCAATGCACAAATTCTTGAAAGGGGTGGAGAGGAAGTATTATTTGATGAAGGATGTCTGAGTTTTCCCGGTTTACGCGAAGATATTTCCCGGCCTTCATGGATTAAAATCCGCTACCAGAATGAGCAATTCGAATGGATGGAAGAGGAGTATGACGGTATTATTGCACGCATTATCCAGCATGAGTATGATCACATTGATGGAATCCTCATGGTAGATCATTTCAGTAATCTGAAAAAAATGATTCTGAAACGACGTTTGAAGGAAATTACCATAGGTCAGGTGGAGGTTAAATATAAAATGAAGTTTGTAAAGCAATAATAATCAATTACATATGAAAAGATATTATTTTGGGATAGTCTTCATCATGGCTGTTCTTTTGTTCATGGGATGTCAGAGTAAGCAGGAGAAAGACCATGAAAAACTGGTACGTCTTGAAACGGGTTTGAATGATTCAGCAGCCAGTTTTGATAAAGCAAAAGCCATTGAGTTGCGAAATGCTTACCTCGAATACATTAAATCATGGCCACAGGACTCTATGAACGCGGCTTACACATTTAAAGCGGCAGAAATCAGCATGAGCCTTCGGGAATCTCAAAAGGCAATTGAACTTTTTCAGCGGTATTATAAGGCCTGGCCTGAAAATCCAAAAGCCGCAGATTGTTTGTTTCTGGTAGGGTTTATTTATGAGAATGAACTTAAAAATTACAATGAAGCCAGAAATTCCTATGCCGAATTTATCCAAAAATATCCTCAGCATCCCTATGCTGATGATGCTGAAATATTAATTCAGAATCTCGGTAAATCGCCCGAAGAGCTAATCCGTGAATTTGAAGCAAAAAATGCAGAGAAATCAGAGGCAAAGAACTAATTGCCGTTTTGAACAGCTTCTTCCAATGCCCGGGTAAGGGTTACAGCGGTTAAGTCTGTTTTCAGTTCACCCTGAATACACATTGAAATTTTCCCGGTTTGTTCTGATACAACAAGGGCAATGGCATCACTTTGTTCGGTAATTCCAATGGCAGCCCGGTGCCGGGTCCCATAATGAACCGGCAGATCCTGATTGCCTGTGACAGGGAGGATACACCTGGCGGCAACAATGCGATTTTCGCGGATAATGACTGCCCCGTCATGCATCGGACTGTTTTTAAAGAAAATATTCTGAAGCAACTGACCCGAAAGATTCGAGTCGATGCGTTCTCCCGTTTCAACAAAAGTATTGAGCTCATTTTGACGGGCAATAACGATCAGAGCACCTGTATTGGTTGATGCAAGCGTAGTACATGTGTTAACAAGTGTCTCAATATCAAGGGGTATACTGCTCGATAAACGGAGTTTCCAGAACAAAAACCGCCTGTGCTTCTGGGTGATAAAATTGGGGGTTCCCAACAGAAACAGGAATTTGCGGATTTCAGGCTGGAAAACCACGATGAGTGCAATAAACCCGACACTGATAAAGGCACTCAGAATTTCCCCCAGTAATTCCATGTGCATTGCCTTTACGATCTTATAAAAAATATAAACTGAGACAATGCCAAGAAAAATATTGATTGCAGTTGTTCCTTTGATCAGACGATAAAACTGATAAAGAATGATGGCCACCAGCAAAATATCAATGGCATCTTTTAACTGGATCTTGAAAATATCGTGCAAAAAAAGTAATGTCATGGTTTTTGATTCGAACGGCAAAGGTACAAAATCCTTAAGAGTGCAATTTGGAATAAAGTAAACAAGCTTCCATGGCTTCTTTCGGATCATGAACCCGAAGAATATCAGC
>CAYLTH010000207.1:0-4395 GCA_964386485.1 uncultured Bacteroidales bacterium
TTGAGATAAATCCACTCGAACTTTACACAGGCTCCTGCGCCTGTACAATGAAACCCAAAAAACGGTTTGTAAAGGAATAAATATTCATAATTGCCTGAATATGATAATGTTGTATAAATACAGAAAAACGTCCCAGTCCATATTCAACACCGATTAGTTCTCAAATTTTAGAATGTAACCTGTAAAACCAGAAAAAATGAAAACCAGTTTTAAATTTAAATCAGTCATAACGACCAGTCTGCTGCTGCTTGGGTTCTTACTTCCACTTATCGCAGCGGGACCCGCAAAATCGGTAAAAGAAGAGCTGGAACAGGCAAAAAAACTCAAAAAGACCGTTTTCATGGTTGTTACTGCTAATGGTATCAATGCAGTCAAGGCAGTTAAGCTGGCAGAACAGTCTCAAAAAAAACTAAAAGATGCCATTGTTATTACGCTTAACCGGGATGATAAAACCAATGCCGAAACAGTAAATTCGCTCAAACTGAATACGGCACCTCTGCCCATGATTATGGTTATTGGAATGAATGGTATTGCAGCCGGTGGATTACAGGAAAAGGAAGCTACAGTTGACAAACTGGTAAAAATGGCTCCATCTCCAAAAAAGGCGGAAGCCCTCTCCCATCTGAACGACAAAAAACCGGTTTTTGTGATCGGGTATCGAAAATCGTTTACCGACCGGCAGAAAGTCGTGGAAAATGTAAAATCAGCCATTACTCAACTAAAAGGGAATGCCGCCTATGTGGAAGTTGATATGGATGATGCCCGTGAAAAAGACATGCTGATTCAGATTGGTGCTGAATTAAAATCAGCCAAAACGGTCGTTGTTGTCGTTAACGGACAGGGAAAAGTTATGGGGAACCATTCCGGCATAACCGATGCTAAAACACTGGCCTCTGAGGCTGCTTCAGCCCCTAAAAGTTGTTGTCCTCCGGGCAGTGGAAAATCCTGTGAAAAATAAATTGAACGATGAATATTTTCAAACTGGTTTTTCTTGAACTCCTGCACCGGAAATCTCAGCTTATTTCCGGATTACTGGCTATAACACTCGGTATTGCAATCATTGTCGGCATCCGCTCTGTATCAGAATTTTCTGAAAAGGCGGTGGCTGTCCAACTCGATAACCTTGGGGCTAACATTCTAATTCTTCCTCAGGCAAGCAGTATCGACAATTACTATTCCGCAGACATTGATGCACCAACATTCCCACAGGAGTATGTCGATAGAATAGTCAATTCCACAATTCAGGGAGTGGATAATTTATCTCCAAAACTGACAAGGCGGATCGATATAGGGCCAAACAAAGTGGTTCTCACCGGAATTTTACCCAAAAGCGAGATTGCTTCCAAGCCCATCTGGCAACAATCCGGATTATTGGGAGGTGAAATTGCAGCCAGTTGCGATCCATCTTCGGCAGAAAATAAATCAACCGGACTTGAAGATGAAAAACTCCAGCGCAAAGTCATTGATACATTGGCCGGTTTTGATTGCCTTGTCGGTTCTCTGGCGGCTCAAAAATTAAAAGTCAAAGAAGGTGATTCAATCCCAATCCAGGGAACATCATTTAATGTGGTAAGAATCCTGCAGGAAACCGGAACCGTGGATGATGACCGCATTTTTGCCAATATTGCGAGTGTTCAGCAAGTACTGGGTATCCCAAATCAGGTTAGTGCCATTGAAGTAATGGGTTGCTGCAATGCTATTTCCGATGGTTTATTGGGAAAACTAAGAAATATTTTACCGGACACCAGAATTACCACGATTTCTCAAATCGTTTCCACACAGATTGGAACTAACCAAATGATGAAAAAAGTTTCTTTGGTTTTTTTGATCATTATTTTATTTGTTGGTGGAATTTCGATAGGTAATTACATCTGGGCAAATGTGAATGAACGACGCAAAGAAATAGGGATTCTCCGGATGATGGGCTATTCCAGACACAAAATTCATCTTTTACTTATTTCCAAAGCAGTTTTCCTGGGCGTAGCCGGAGGAATTCTCGGTTATATCATCGGAACACTTGCAGGTGTATTCCTGGGGCCATATTTAGCCAACATTGACGTACATCCGGTACCTATATTGTTTTTATGGTCAATTTTAATTGCTGTAGTAATCTCAGTGATTGGATCCATCATTCCAGCCTGGCTGGCCGGTAAGATTGAACCTTTCTCAACCATGCAGGAGGTATAGTCATGATGCTTGAACTAAGAAATATAACCAAAACTTACCACCATAAAGACGGATTGGTAAATGCCCTGAATCAGATTGACCTGAAAATTGATAAGGGTGCTTTTGTCACCATTACCGGGCCCTCCGGATCTGGAAAAACAACGCTGTTACTTACTATTGGCGGTTTATTGCGTCCGAATTCGGGCGAACTCTATTTTAACGGACAAAAATTAAAGCTGGAAAGCGAATCGTTTATGTCTGAATTTCGCATGAAACATATCGGATATGTTATGCAAAGTTTTGCACTGATACCCTACCTCACCGCTACCGAAAATGTAATGGTAGGATTTAATAACGATACCTCAAATCATTCTGATCGACTTAAAATTGCAAATGCGGTGCTCGATATTGTCGACCTGTCGAACAGAAAAAATCATTACCCAAAAGAGCTTTCTGCAGGCCAGCAACAAAGGGTTGCCATTGCACGCGCTTTGGCAAAAAAGCCTACCTTTATCCTCGCGGACGAACCTACCGGAAATCTTGATCCAGCCCTGTCCATTGAGATTCTTAATCTTCTGAAAGACATCAATCAGGACAAAGGAATCACAGTTATCATGGTTACGCATAGTCCGGCAGCTGCTGAAATGGGAACCGTTAAAATTCATTTACAGGATGGGAAAATTGTTAATTATCAATAAGTTAATCCGACGAATTGGTGCTTATGCAGTTATATCATTAGCAGTAGTTTTCTCTTTCGTTGGATGCAATAAACACGATGATATTGTCCCGGACAATACAACTAACACCATTATAATAGATAGCATCATACCTACTAAACGAAATCTCATTGTCTGGGAGGAAAGCTACATTACCGTTTATGCCAGAGGTAACAACCTGAGTTATTATTGGGAATGTGATCATGGGACGGTACTTAGTCGTGACAGTACAACTGTTTTATATTATGCCTGCCCTTCATGCCTTGGTGATAATACAGTAAAATGCACTGTTACAGATGAATACGGTAGTGTTTCAGATACAGTTATGGTTCATGTTCACTAATTGCCTATGCGACATTCCTGCCTTTTTATTGTTGCAGCCTTTTTACTGTTGCCACTTGCTAACCAGGCCCAATGCTGTTCTGCCGGAAATCCTTTAAGTAGTGATCTGCTTCAGGAAGGTGTTCAAAAAAAGACACTTCGGATTATTACCCAATATAAACACAGTTATTCAGATCAATACTATACAGAAGATCGTGCGATAGATGTTCCTCAAATACGGTTCAGTCGGTTCAATTTCACCAGTTTACAGTTCATTTACGGGATTACCAACAGGTTAAATGTCCAGGGAGAATTAGGCTATTTTATCGACAAATCTCAATCAATTGATATTCAGGGAATTCAACTACTGACGGCGCATGGGATCGGGGATTTGGGAATGAGCATGAAATACCGCTTTTTGAAAGAATCCGTCAAAAAACACCAATTAAGTGCTACTGCCGGTTTAAAATTCCCGGTTGGAGCCTTTGATCAGGAAATGGATGGAATTACCCTGCCTCTGTCGCTACAACCTTCAAATGGAGCCATGAAATATACCGGAAGTTTGTTCTACGCTTTTCACAAACCCGATTCAAAATTTGGATTCCATTGGATCAGTTCGATGGAAATTTGTTCAGTAATTGAATCCAAAAACTTCTACTACAAATACGGCAATCTGTTAACAAATTCAATATCTGCCAGTTACAAGATTCATAAGAAAATCAGCCTGGGAATTCAAACCCGTCATGAACACAGAAATCAGGATACAAGAGAAAAAGAGCAGATGGTTTCTTCCACAGGATCTGACGTAATTTTTACCGCACCTTCTCTGCATTTCAAGCTTCCCTGGAACCTGGAAGCCTTCCTGCAGGCTGATTTTCCTGTTTATAAAAAAGTGAATGGTTTTCAGCTGACGAATAAATACAGTTTTAATTTCAGTCTTGCCAGGCGGTTTTCATTCCAAAAGGCAGAACGTGAAATACAATGAAAATGAACAAGTATACCATTAATTGAGTTTATTATTCGACCATTTCGGAATTCTACATAAATTTATTCATCCAAATACATTAACCCATGAAAATCATCCAAATATCCGTCCTGGCCGGTTTGCTGACATTGGCTTTGTCATGCAATTCAGGAAAGAAAGACGTTCAAACCGATACCCCAAAAAATTACGATGCCTACAATGGATCTG